>NZ_JBASWB010000083.1:0-254383 GCF_049276255.1 Miniphocaeibacter sp. | reverse complement strand
CCTTTATATTTTGTGTGGTAGCATATATTTTATAGGAAAAGTGAATAATTTGTCTATTCTTTTATATTCCAATAAAAAATAGTGCTAATGGATTTATTTCCATCAACACTATAAATTATAGAGCCATTCTTATGAATTAGTCTTTTTTTATTTCTTAAATTATAAACTTAATTCTTGACAAATATGTAACTAAGCTATAAATTATTTATAGAAATAATCTTATATTTATTAAATAATCATATAAATAAAATTATAAAATTAAATAGGAGGTTAATATTAGTATTTTATTGGAATAGGTATTGGATTAACAGTAAGTTAAGTAGTAAAACTTATAAATAACAAGAAGGAGAAGTATTAGAAAGGAAAATTAACTCCTATGCAAAAGGGCCTTATGCCGGTGCAATAGGAGCAGCTTTAATAGCTGAAGACAAATATAAAAAAGAGGTCGAGTATGATAGATATTAGAAAAGATTTACCGGAAATTTTTGACGATTTTGCTGAAAATAGAAAAAATTCATTCTTAAAAGTAAGGGAAGTAAAGGAAAATGGTAATCCATTAATTGGGGTTTTCTGTACATTTTTCCCTCAAGAATTAGCAATTGCAATTGATGGAACAGCAGTTTCACTGTGCTCAACATCTGATGAAACAATAGCAGATGCTGAAAAGGACCTACCTAGAAATTTATGTCCCTTAATAAAATCTAGCTATGGATTTGCCATAACAGATAAATGTCCATTTTTTTATTTTTCCGATTTAGTAGTTGGTGAAACAACCTGTGATGGAAAAAAGAAGATGTATGAATATTTAGCTGAGACAAAACCAGTACATGTTATGGAACTTCCTAATAAACAAAGTAAAGAAGGTTTAATACTTTGGGAAAAAGAAATACATAAAATGATAGAGGTTTTAGAAAAACACTTTGGAAGAAAAATCACAAGGGAAAAATTAGAAGAAGCAATAAAAATTAAAAATGCTGAAAGAACAGCAGTAAAAGATTTTTATGAAATTATGAAAAATGATGAAGTTCCTGTTAGTGGCTTAGAATTATGGCATGTATTAAATGGAATAACCTTTGAATTTAATAAAAAAGCAGTACCAGAACAATTAAAAGAATTAAAGGAAAAAATATTTTCAGAAAATGAAAAAATAGTTGGAAAACCAAGAATTTTAATAACTGGATGTCCAATAGGAGGAGCAACTGAAAAAGTAATAGAAGCAGTTGAAAATCATGGTGGTGTTGTTGTTGCCTATGAGAATTGTGGTGGAGCAAAAGCAATAGACAGAAATGTAGAAGAAGACACAGATAATCCTATTAGAGCAATAGCTGAAAAATATATAGAAATTGGCTGTGCATGTATGTCACCTAATCCAAATAGAATAGACTTGTTAAATAGAATAGTTGACGAATATAAGGTTGATGGAGTAATAGATATGCATTTACAAGCCTGCCAACCCTTCCAAGTAGAATCCTTAAAAATAAAAAGATTTTCAAATAATGAAAAGAATATACCATATATAAGTCTAGAAACAGATTATTCCCAATCAGATATTGGGCAAATAAATACAAGGGTAGCTGCATTTATAGAAATGCTTTAAAAAATAATAATCAAAAGCATCCAAAGTAACATTATTAATTAAGGATGCTTTTTTATACAAATATTTAATTAATGAAATAACATAGAGATTTATAAAAATTATTATTTATTTCATATTATAAAAATAAGAAGGATTATTTTAGTGGTGAAGTAGATTCCCTTACAATAAGTTCTGTTTCAAAAATAATTGTTTTTTGCTCAAGTACTTTATTTTCTATCATTTCGAATAATAATTCTGAGGATTGAAATCCTATATTATATGAAGGTTGCATAATAGTCGTAATAGAAGGAGCAGACATAATTGAAACTGACTCATTATCAAATCCGACAACTGATATTTCCTCAGGGACTTTAATACCTAAGCTTTTAGCAGCATTTACGGCTGCAACAGCGTATATATCACTTACTGCAAAAATTGCGTTTGGTCTTTGTTTATTATTTTTTAACATACTCTGTATATTAGTAAAGGCTAAAGAGTAGTCTATTTGTGAAATATTTAAAATCCAAGAGTTTAGAACTTTTAAATTATGTTCCTTCATTGTATTTAAGAAGCCTTTTTGACGATGTCTTGCATACTTGGTTTTAGTAGAACCGTTAACTAATGCTATTTTTTCTCTACCTAAAGAAATTAAATATTCAGTAGCTATACGAGCTGCTTTTTTATCATCTATACTTACAAAGGATAGAGAACTATTTTCAGGATATTCTGAACACATTACCATTGGATAACTTCTGCTAAGACCTTCTATTATTTCTGGATTAGGAACAGATGCTAAAGAAATAATGCCTGCAAGAGATAGATTATGACAAAAGTTATAGTAATCATCAAAAGTGTCATTGAAATTTTTGGTACTTACAAATAATACTTTATATTCATGTAGATTCATAGAGTCTAGAACACCTTCAATAATTGTACTTGTAAAAGGATTAACAAAGTCTGGAATTAGCATCAAAATAGTATTAGATGATTGTTCTATTGCGTTTTTAATATTTTTTTGATTATATCCTAATTTTTCTGCTGCTTCTAGTACAGAGTTTTTAGTTTTAGTTTTTACTTGTCCCGTATTGTTTAAAACTCTAGAAACAGTAGCAATAGAAACATTTGCTTCTCTAGCTATATCTTTAATTGTAATATTTTTCATTTTAACCTTCCTTATAAAAACAAATAGATTTGTTGTATTTACAATTATTTATATTGAAATATATAAAGTATTATACTATATATTTTACATTAAAAGGAAAAGTATGTAAAATTTACAGAAAATAATTTTAAATTTACGAAAATAATTGACATTGTTTTGGTGCAATGGTAGAATTAAATTGTAAAACATAGAGATTGAAGGGAGGTTATAATGTTAAAAATAGGCGTTGTTGGAGCAGGTTTTATAGGTATGCAGCATATCGAATCTATTAGGCGTATACCAGGTACGAGAATAGTTGCAATTACAGATACAAATGTAGAATATCTTAAAAAATTAAAAAGTGAGGGGTTATGTGAAAGATTCTATACTGATTTTAATGAGATGTTTGAAAAAGAAAAATTAGATGTAGTTCATAATTGTACACCAACCTATCTTCATTACATAGTTAATAAAAAAGCAATAGAAAATAATATTCACATTTACAGTGAAAAACCCTTAGTCAAAGAAGTTGGAGAAGCAGAAGAACTAGTAGATTCTTTACAAGGAAAGCGTTTAGCTAATGCTGTTAACTTTAACTATAGAAATAATTTACTTGTTCAACAAATGAAACATTTAATTGGGGAAAGCGATTTTGGAAGGGTTTTATTTGTTCAAGGTGAATATTTACAGGATTGGCTAATGTATAATACTGACTATGATTGGAGAATGGATAAGGACAAAGGTGGTAAATCACGTGCTTTAGCTGATATAGGTTCACATTGTTTTGACCTAATGGAGTACGTATTATCACGAAGAATAATATCTGTAAACGCAAAACTGTTTAAAGCTTATGATACAAGAAAAAAATATGAAGGTGTAGGAACTTTTACACAAAAAACATCAATTGAAGACGAATTTGAAGAGATTAAAGTTGAAAATGAAGATGGTGGGGTTATACAAGCTGAATTTGAAGGTGGCATAATTGGTTCTTTTACTATTTCTCAAGTAAGTGCAGGAAAGAAAAATGGACTAAAAATTAATGTATCTGGGGAGAAAAATGCTTTAGAATGGCAACAAGAACAATCAGATAGATTATGGATAGGACATAGAGATGTAGGTAATGAGGAAATATATGCCGATGTAAAATATGTATCAAGAGATGTTGAAGAATTTGCAACTTTACCAAATGGTCATCCAGTCGGTTGGCAAGATGCCTTAACTAATGGCATAAGGATTTTTTATAAATCGATAAAAAATGATGATTTTTATGGACCAAAACCATATGCAACATTTGAAGATGGATATCATATTATGAAAGTAGTTGATGCTTGTTTAGAAAGTAATGAAAAAAATATGAGGATAAAAATAGATTAAGGAGATAATATGAAAAAGCATATAAGAAAAATATCATTATTACTTGTTGGAGTTATGCTTATATTAGCATCTTGTAACTCGAAAGAAAATTCTAAATCTGATGTGGCTAGTGGAGAAACTAATAAAAGTGAGATGGTAGGAATTTCTATATTAGCTGCTGATCATGGGTGGTTAGCTGCATTATCATATAATGCTGAAAATAAAGTTAAAGAGTTAGGTATTGACTATAAAATATTAACATCCAGTAATGTAAGTGAACAAGCAAGTCATATAGATGATTTAATTGCCTTAGGATGTTCAGTTATAGTTTTAGAACCGCAAACAGATGAGGTATCTACTTATGCAAAAAAAATAGTTGATGCCGGAATAAAATTAGTGTTATTCGATAGGATAGTTGATGTAGACTATGATTCTTATGTTACAGGAAATAATCCTAAAGTTGGAAGTACCGTTGCTGAGTATCTTGGAGAAAAACTAGAAGGAAAAGGAACAATAGCAGTACATAATGTTCCAAGTGCAGGTTCTGTAAGTACAGAAAGAGTAGATAATTTTAAAAAAGTAATGTCAGAGAAATATCCTGATATTGAATTAGTGGAATTTCAAACAGCAAACTTTACCCAAGAGGAAGGATTAAAATCAGGTTCAGATTTATTAGTATCAAATAAGGAAATAGATGCAATATTTTCAATAGATGATGAGTCATCCTTAGGATTTTTACAAGCAATAAAAGATGCTGGGAGAACTGATATTAAATATATGTCAGGATGTGGTGGAAGTCAGGCATATATCGATAAAATCAAATCAGAAAGTTCAATAAATTTATTCTCAGCAACATATAGTCCAAAGATGATAAATGATGCTATCGAAGTAGCTGTAGAAATAAAAGATGGTAAAGATGTTGAAAAAGATTATTTTATAGATCCGGAAATTATAAACCATGATAATGCTGCAGATTATGTGGATAATGATTCACCTTACTAAAGATAAGAGCCTGCAAAGGCTCTTTTTTATAGAAAGGAAGAAAATATGAGTGAATTTATAATAGAAATGTTAGGAATAGAAAAGTCTTTTTCTAGTAATAAAGTTTTAAAAAATGTAGATTTCAAATTAAAAAAAGGAGAAATACATGCTTTATTAGGTGAAAATGGAACTGGAAAAACCACATTAATGAATATTTTAGGTGGTGTAATAGACTATGACTTAGGAGAAATAATCTTTGATAGAAAGAAAATAGAACATAATATGCAGGGAATGCTAGAACTTCGAAGAAAAATTTCTTTTATACATCAAGAGTTAGCACTTCTACCAGATTTAACTGTAGCAGAAAATTTGTTTTTTGGTCAGGAAATTAAGAATAAATTTTTATTAAAAAACAAAAAAATGAATGAAGAAGCAGTAAAAATTCTTAATCAATTAGATGTAAATATTGATCCGAGTGTAAAAGTAAATAGTCTTGATGCTTCTTATCAACAAGTTATTGAAATATCTAAAGGAATTATGAAAAATTCAAAAGTATTAATTATGGATGAGCCTACTTCATCATTAACAGATAATGAAATTGAAGAGTTATTTAAAGTTTTAAATAATTTAAAGAAAAAAGGTATTTCAATAATTTTTATTTCACATAAATTAAATGAAGTTTTAGACCTGTGTGATTCTTATACAGTCCTACGAGATGGGAATGTTGTAGCAAATGGTCAAATAAATAAAGAGTTGAAAGAGCATGATTTAGCTAGACATATGATTGGTAAGGATTTAGATAATACTGAGATATACAGACGTAGAAATTTAGGAAAAGTAATTTTGTCTACAAAAGGTCTAAGTAGGCATAGAGAATTTAAAGATATAGATATAAACATTAGAGAAGGGGAAATCGTTGGAGTAACAGGCCTCTTAGGTGATGGAAGAAGTGAATTGTTTGAAACAATATATGGTAATAAATCAAAATATGAGGGACAGGTTTTTTTAGAAGGAAAGGAATATACTTGTAAATCAACAGTACACTCTATTAAAAATAGAATAGCTTATGTACCTAGAAATAGGAAGATGAATGGAATTATAAAAGATCTATCTATTTCAGATAATTTAAATATATCGAACTTTAAAGGTTTAAAAATTATTAATAAGAAAGAAGTTAAAAAAAATAATGAGATATTTAGAGATAAATTAAATATAAAACTGAAAAATTTTGAAGATTTAATACTCAGCCTTTCCGGTGGGAATCAACAAAAAGTAATAATAGCAAGAGCGCTTAGTGTAGAACCTAAAATTGTCATTTTAGATAACCCTACTCAAGGGGTAGACATAGGTTCTAAATTTGAAATATATAATCATATTATGGATTTAACAGAAGAAGGGATTAGTTTTTTTGTTCTATCTAGTGAGGCAACTGAAATTATGATGATAAGTGACAGGGCGTATGTTATGTTTCATGGCGAAATAAAAGCCGAATTAAATAGAGAGGATTTTTCAGAAGAACATATAATGACCATTGCAACAGGAGGAGTAAATGAAGGATAAAAAATTGCATTATTATTTAAGGGAATATAGCCCTATTATTGCTTTTGTAATTATAGTAGTAATAGCATTAATTACGGAAGGAGCAACTTTTTTAAACTATAGAAATATTTCTAATGTAATGTTAAATAATGCAGTAATTGGAATAGTTGCTTTGGGTATGACTATGATTATTATTACCGGTGGAATAGATTTATCAGTAGGGTCACAACTAGCATTAACAGGACTAATAGGTATAAGTGTTTTTAATAGAACCAATAGTATAATAATTTCTTTATTAGTTTCAATTGCATTAGGACTTTTTACAGGATTTGTGTCCGGATTTTTAGTAGCAAAATTTAAAATACCAGCATTTATAGTTACACTTGGCGCTACAAATGTCTATAGGTCATTAACACAATATTTTTACCATGGTGGTGGAATACTAGCATCTGCACCAAAATTAGATGGGTTTCTAGCAATTTCAAATAGTAAATTATTTGGAATAATTCCTTTACCTATAATATATTGGATAATTTTTACAATAATTGTGGCCTTTATAATGAGGAGTACTTCTTTAGGAAGATATATCTATGGTGTAGGTAGTAATGAGCAAGCTACTAAATTATCTGGAGTAAATACTAAAAAGATAATAATTATTACTTATGTTTTATCAGGTATACTTGTAGCATTTGCTTCAATAATTGAAGCTTCTAGACTAGGAAGTATGAATTCAGCTTCTTCAGGCTTATCTTATGAAATGGATGCTATAGCAGCTGTAGTAATAGGTGGTACTAGTATGTCAGGTGGTCATGGAAAGATAATTGGTACATTTTTCGGTTGTATGACATTGGGAATAATTAATAATATGTTGAATTTGCAAGGAGTAAACTCTTTCCTAGTAGGTGCTATAAAAGGCGCTATTATTGTAGGAGCAGTACTATTTCAAAAATATTTAGAAAGTAAAGAGGAATAATTTATGAAAATAGGATTTATTAGTTCAATTTTTCCAGATTTATCATTTGAAGAAGTGATAGATTTTGCTTCAGAACAAGGATTTGAAGCTGTTGAGATTGCATGCTGGCCTGTTGGTAAAGCAGAAAGAAGGTATGCAGGAGTAACACATATTGATGTAGATGATTTAGACGAAAACAAAGTAGATGAAATAAAAAACTACTGTAGGAAGAAAAGTGTCGAAATATCAGCCCTAGCTTATTATCCTAATAATTTAGATGGTAATTTAGAAAATAGGGACAAATATAATAATCATTTATTGAAAGTAATAGAAGCAGCCGGTAAATTAGGTGTAAAAATAGTAAATACTTTTATTGGTAGAATACAAGATAAGAATTTAGATGATAATTTAAATATCTTAAATGATGTCTGGGATCCAATACTTGATTTTGCAGAATCTAAAGATATAATAATTGGAATAGAGAATTGTCCTATGTTTTTTACCTATGATGAGTGGCCAGCTGGTAAAAATCTAGCCTCTTCTCCGCATAATATAAAATTAATTTTTGATAAACTGAATAATAAAAATATTGGTTTAAATTATGATCCATCACACTTAGTAATACAAGGAATGGATTATTTAAAACCAATGATTCAATTTAAAGATAGACTATATCACTTACATTTTAAAGATATCACAATAGATAAGGATAAACTGGATGAATATGGTTTTTTTGCTCCGCCTAATTCATATTCAATTCCAAAAATACCGGGACATGGAGATATAGATTGGAGTAAATTTATTTCTACTGTATTAGATATAGGTTTTGATGGCTATGCATGTATTGAAATAGAGGATAGGAATTTTGAAGATAGTCTTGAAAATCGTAAAAAATCATTAATAATTAGTAAGAGATATATTAATAACTATATATAATTTTAGTAGAATAAAAAATCTACCTTCTAATAAAAAATACCTTGAAAGAATTTATTTTTAAATCTTCAAGGTATTTTTATTTTGTCCAGTATTATAAATAATATAGAAATGCTTTAAAAAATAAGGAATGAAAATTCATTCCTTATTTTAAAATAGGTAAAATATGCTTTTTTATAAAAATCCATCTATTTCTAGCTTTTGGAATATAATCTGAAACTATGGCCACAAGGGTATCCATTTCCGGAACAACACAAATACAACGGCCTCCTGTGCCCATGGCACAATATGAATTCATGCCTTCATATTGGAAAAGCCACCATAAGTATCCATAATCGTATTTTGCTTTTGTCGTTGATTCTTCTACCCAATTGTCAGGTAAAACTTTTATTCCATTCCAAATCCCCTTATTTAAATAAAGAAAGCCAAATTTTGCCATTTCCCTAGGGGTTAAATTTAAGCCATAACCTCCAATAGTATAATACTGAGGGTCATTTAACCAGCATCCTCTTGTATGTCTACCAAATATGAAGTTAGGGGTATAGTCCTTCATTTTATAAGGTGGAATAATATCCATACCAATTTTATTAAAAAGTTCTTTATTAGCATATTCCCTTGCTGTTAAACCGGTGGTCTTTGTTAAAATCCCCGATACTATATGGGTGCCAATAGTAGAATATTTAAAAGTTCTACGGCCTTTATCGTCTGCTAGTATATCTAAAGAATATTTCATCCAGTTAGGTGAATCAATAAGTTTATCTATAGGTTCGTTTATAGATTCAAAAGGATAAGGTGCAACACAGGTTAGTAAATCTATAAGTCTAATATCCTTTTTTACAGGATTACTTGTTTTATATTCCGGAAAAAAGTTTAAAACCTTCTCATCTAATGTTTTAATACTCTTGTTTTTCATAGCTATTCCTATTAAAGAGGACAATACGGATTTAGTAACGGAAGCCATGGCATATTTTTCATCCTTTTTATGACCGTTAAAATAATTTTCATATTTTATATATCCATCTTTAACAACTACTATTCCTGCTATATTTTTATATTCTTTTTTTATAATGTTTTCTAAATTAAATTTTTCTTCTTCTGTAAATTGATTTTTTGAAATTTTCCAATCCTTTGTAGGCCAATAATCTCTCTTCATTTAAATCCCTTCTAATTAAATACTATTATATATATTAACATAATAATAACTATTTTTATAAATTGATTAAAATAGTAGAGTAGTGTATTATAGTATTAACACTAAAAGGGGTGATTATATGAAAAAGAAAATAGTTTTATTAATACTCTTATTATGTTTTTCTTTAGTTGGATGTAAATTTCAAGAAGAAATATATGATAATAATGAAAAAATTGCAAAAAATGTTGATAGTACTTTGTATTTTAAAAATTTAACTAATAAAAAGAACAATGTTTATGAAGCTGAATTTGAGAAATTTACAGGACTGGATACAATTTTTACTATAAAATCAGATGGTGATAATACTATAAAGATAAAGAGCAATATAAATGTAAATAATGATGATTTTAAGGTTGTTTTAGTAAATTCCAACAAGGAAGTGATTACTCTTACTGAAGGCAATTTTGAAGGGGAAGTGGAGTTACCTTTAAAAAGCGGCAGAAATAAGGTGAAAATTGTAAGTAAGGGCAGTAAAGGAGAAATATCTTTAGAAGTGGAAGAAAATGAAAATATAAGTATAAGGTAGGAGTTATATAATGAAAAAGAAATTAACTTTAATAGTATGTCTTGTTTTATGTATATTTGTTTTTACAGCTTGTGAGGAAAAATTTGAAAAAGGTGTAGAGGCTTTTGTTTCTAAGGCTATTGAGAAAGCAGATGAGGCTCATAAAAGAGATTATAATGATAATAGAAAAATAGCAAAAAGAGGAACAACTCATTCTGGGGCGAATATAAGAATTAATATAGAAAACAACAATATAGAAGGAAAATTTGATTTCTTCGGTGGAAGATATGAAATATGTGAAATAAGATCCTTAGATAAAAACACCTTAAAATTAAATACTGAAATACATATGGATAATGAAGATTTTAAAATTGTACTTATTGATTCAAGGGAAAACCTTACTGAAATAGCAGAGGGGAATTCTGAAAAAGAACTTGAATTACAATTAGACAAGGATGACTATATATTAAAAATGGTTAGTAAGGGAAGTTCCGGTAATTTTAAAATAGATATGGAAGACAATAAGAATATAGAAATTACAAGAATTCACGATGAAGATTAGAAAAAAATAGAGTTTATAGAAAATAGTGGGAGTATATATGAAAAAAAGAAAAAAGATTTTAGTATTTTTGTTATTAATGGGAATTTTATTAATGTTAACTAGTTGTAAATTTTCAGTGAAAAAGATTGTTGATCAAGTAGTAGGTATTAAAGGTGAGATGATTTATAATAGTGACAAAAAAATTAAAGGTAGTGGAACTTCTTATTCTATAAGCAATTATAATATTGAAATTGAGGATAATAGCATAATAGGGGATTTTAAATACTTTTCCGGACTATACGATTTAGCTAGAATTGTATCTAAGGGAAATAATTCTGTTGAATACAATTTAAATATAGAGTCAGATATAGAGGATTTTAAAATAGTAGTAGTTAGTCCAGAAAAAGAAATAATTGTTTTAGGTGAAGGAAATGGTAGCAAGGAAGATTTACTTGAATTTACTGAAGGAGAAAGCTATTTGAGAATGGTAGGAAAAGGTGGAGAGGGAAAGTATAATTTAGAATTTGATAAAAATGATAATATAGAAATTATTTCACTTAAAGATAAGTGGTAATTTTAAGAAAATGTTTTCTATAGTAAAAACACCTAGATGGAATTTTATAAATCCAATTAGGTGTTTTTCTAATATTTTTTATATAAATTTATTTGATTTTTTCTACAAAGCCAATTCCAAGTTCTATGGTATTTGTAGTTCCATTTATATGTGTTCTTTCAAAAGCATGGGAAGCATCTACTCCAGGACCGATTAAGCCAACTTTAAAATCGTAGCCTGCTCTTAATGCTGCTGAAGCATCTGAACCGTAGTTAATATAGATATCTATTTTATAATCAAGCTTTCTTTCCTTTGCTACTTGTTCTAAAATTCGTCTTGTTTCTAGGTCATAAGGGCCGGAACCATCTTTTACACATATAGTAGTGGCTGTTTCTTCAGATGTTTGTGTATCGCCAATAGCTGCCATGTCAACGGCTATAAAATATTCTGTACTTGCAGGTAAACCGGCAGAACTTCCATGACCTACTTCTTCATAATTACTAATGAAAAAGTTAACTGTATATTCCGGAGTAATATTATTTTCAATAAAATAATTTGCTATTCCAAGCATTGCTGCTATTCCTGCCTTATCATCTAAATGACGGGATTTTATAAAACCATTTTCAAATATTTCTACATTAGGTTCTAAATATATAAAGTCACCAACTTGAATTCCTAATTTTTCTACATCTTCTTTAGTTTTAACCAATTCATCAATTCTTATTTCTATATTGTTTAAGGTTCTTTCAGAACTGTTTACATCATCATAGACATGAACTGATTGATGTTCGAACATTACCGTACCGGAATATTCTTTGTTTTCTGAAGTAATTATTTTTACATAATTTCCTTCTATTGTAGATAAGGAGTAACCACCTAGCTTTGTTACTTTTAATCTACCGTTGGATTTTATTTCTTTCACCATTAGTCCTAATGTGTCTACATGTCCTGAAAAAGTAATGGCATCTTTTTTCTTTCCAGGTATTGTACCTATTAAGGCTCCTTTTATTGTTTTATAGTTTTTTAAGCCTATTTTATTGAATTCTTTTTCAACTAAATTAATAGCTTTTTCTGTGTCACCTGTAGGACTAGGTGTTTGTAAAAGTTTTTTTAAAAAATCAATTAAATAATCATTATTTATTTTCATATTTCACCTCTTTTATATTATACTATTAGGAGATTAATAATTAAATAAGGAAGGAAAATAATGATATTTGAATTATGTTGTGGTTCTTTAGAAGATGTAATTATTGCTAATGAACTAAAAGTAGATAGAATAGAATTAAACACAGGGTTGGCATTGGGAGGATTAACTCCGTCATTAGGGTTAGTAGAACTGGCAATTCAAGAAACAGACATACCTCTTGCCTTAATGGTTAGACCAAGAGGTGGTGGTTTTATGTATAATGATTATGACTATAAAACTATGTTAAAGGATTTGCAAATATTTTTACAATACAATATTGAAGGAATAGTATTTGGTTTTTTAGATAAGGATTTTAATATAGATTTAAAAAGAACCGAAGAGTTTGTTAATATTATTAAAAAATCTGGTAAAAAAGCAATATTTCATAGAGCTTTTGATAACACTACCGATAAAATTAAGTCAATAGGTGAACTTATTAATTTAGGTTGTGATAGACTTCTTACTAGTGGTGGAGAAAATACAGCAATTGATGGAAAAGATATAATTAAATTATTAGAAAAAGAATATGGGAAAAAAATAGATATTGTTGCAGGAAGTGGTTTAAAATCCAATAATATTAAAGATTTTATAGATTATACAAAGGTTAATGAAATACACAGTTCTTGTAAGGAATGGAAAAATGACAATACTTCTAACTCCTTTGTAAGTTATGATTATAATTTAGATTATAAAGGAATGTATGATGGAGTTTCTAGAAATGAAGTAATAAGAATGAAGGAAGCTTTAGAATTTTTATAGAGAATATATATATAATTAGAAATGCTATATTTTTAAATTTATAGTATAATAGTTTTTAGTTTGTGTATTTTAGAATAAAGGAGGAGAAACATGGAGGAAGTAAGCGCAGGTGGCGTTGTTATTCACAAGGGAAAAGTTGCTGTGCTAAGAAAGTTCCGTGGTGATTGGGTTCTCCCAAAAGGACGTCTTGAAAAAGGTGAGACAAGGGAAGAAGCTGCTTTAAGAGAGGTTAATGAGGAAGCAGGTATTAAGGCTGATATTGTAAGATATATTGGATATGTAAAATATTGGTATAAACATATAGATGGTATGAAGGTACAAAAAACTGTACATTATTATTATATGACAACAAAGGATTCTCAATTAACACCACAAAGAGAAGAGGGTTTTACAGAGGCTGTATATATGCCACTGGATAAAGCAATACATTATATTAGACATGATGCTGAAAAGAATATGGTTCGGAAAGTGAAGGAGTTTTATAAAAAAGAAAGAAAGGGATAGAATTGTCTTTTTCAATTAATGTTAAAAACGAGGTATCTCGTTTAGATTTTGGTACAGATGAGGAAATTATTTCTGAATTAGGTGGAATGTTTAGGGTAAATGGAACAATTCTAGCTAGTAGTGGAAATATAAAATTAAGATTTACATCAGAAACCAATTCTATAGCAAGAAGAATTTTTGCAGAATTAAAAAAATTGTACAATTACGATTCTATTATAGAAATTAGTAAGAATAATCAATTAAGAAGAAAGAATTTGTATAGGATAAATATAGAAGGGGAAACTGCTAGTTTATTTTTAAAGGATATTGGATTAAGTGATGATCCATTTTCCTTTCTCCATTTAGATATACCAAAGTTTTTAATTGATAATAGTAAAAAAAGAAAGGCTTTTATTAGGGGAAGTTTTTTAGGAGCAGGTTCAATTTCAAATCCGGAAAGATCATATCACTTGGAAATTATTACTGGAAAATTAGAGTATAGTCAGTATTTTGTAGAACTTTTAAAAGAATACAATATAGTAGCTAGAATTGTAGACAGAAAAGATAATTACATTATATATATAAAAGACAGTGAAATGATTTCAGATTTTTTATCTTTAATAGGTGCATTTCAAAACTTATTTAAGTTTGAAGATATTAGGGTAATTAAAGATATTAAAAACAATGTAAACAGGGTAATGAATTGTGAGTCTGCAAATATGGACAAAACAATAGAGGCATCACTAAAACAAATTGATGATATTGAATTAATAGATAGATGTATTGGATTAGAGAATATTCAAGATAATTTAAGGGAAGTAGCTGAAATAAGGTTAAAATACCCTGAGTATTCCTTAAAACAAATAGGCGAGGAATTAAATCCACCTGTTGGGAAATCCGGTATAAATCATAGGTTTAAAAAAATAAGATCTATAGCCGATAATTTAAGATAGGCTTGGATCTTTTTTTGTTGAAATTTTGTAATATTATTTATTTTTTTATCACAGGAATATGATATATAATAAAGTGGGTGATACTTATGTATAATATTTTAGTTTGTGATGATGAAAAAGATATAGTAGAAGCTATATCAATATATTTAAGCCAACAAGGATATAATGTTTATAAAAGCTATAATGGTAAAGAAGCATTAGAAATTGTTAATTCCAATACTCATATGGATTTATTACTTATTGATATAATGATGCCTGTAATGGATGGAATAGAATTAACTAAGAGAGTTAGGGAAATTTCTGCAGTTCCAATTATTATCTTATCAGCTAAGGGAGAGTTAGAGGATAAGGTAGAGGGATTGGAAATTGGTGCAGATGATTATATTACAAAACCTTTTGATCCAGTTGAGCTTATAGCCAGAGTAAAGTCTAATATAAGAAGGGTAGAACTTGCTAAAGAAGCTAATGCTTTTAAGGACCAGGAGATTTATAGTTCTGGAAGAATAAGGGTAAATAATACTAAAAAAGAGGTTTTAGTAGACGGAGAGCCAATAAAAATAACACCGTATGAATATGGAATATTACTCTTGTTAATTTCAAATAAGGGAAAAGTTTTTAATTCAGATGAAATTTATGAAAAAGTTTGGGATAGTCCACCTTATGATGTAAAGAAAATTGTATCTGTCCATGTTTCAAGATTAAGAGATAAAATAGAAATTAATCCAAGAAAACCGGATCATTTAAAATCTGTTTATGGAATGGGTTATAAAATTGAGTGATAAATGGAAAAAATTAAAATAATTGGGAAAAAAATACTAGGAATTTTGAAAAAAATTGCTTTATGGTTAAAAAGAATATTTGATAGTATTGATGGATACATTGAAGACCAAATTTTTTATCTGGTACTTTTTTTTGGAATCCAATATCTACTATTAAATATTCTTACAGAAATACTAACAAAGGGAATTTTAAATATAGATGGAATATTTAAAATATATGTAGTAGTCCTTTTAGTATATAAATTGTATAAAACAATAAAGAAATATGGTATACATAGTTTTTTAACTATAGATTTTATACTTGGATTTAGATTTAAGTATTTTATGGTTTATTTAGAATGCCTAGTTATAGAAATATTTTTAATAATAGCTTTTTTCTATATTAGGGCAGATAATGAAGAATTATTGGGTATATATTCCATGGCAATAATCATTCAAAAAATATCAGCATCAGTAATGGAAAACTATTTAGGTAAGGTATTGCTAAATAGGAAAATTGAAGCCTTAAATGAAGGGAAAAATATAGATGTTAGTATAGTAGAAGACACATATTCTGAATCTATTTACTTAATAGACCATCTTTATGACTCAATGAAAAAATCCTTAGATGCTAAATATAAAAGTGAGCGATTAAAAACGGATTTAATAACCAATATTTCCCATGATTTAAAAACTCCTCTAACTTCTATAATAAATTATGTCGATATAGTAAAAAATACAGACAATGAAGAAGAAAGAAAAAAATATATAGACATATTGGACTTTAATGCAAAAAGATTAAAATCCATGGTAATAGATTTAATAGATGCATCAAAAACAGGAACTGGCAATATAGATTTAAATTATGAAATTATTGAACTTAATGAATTGATTTTACAAGTGTATGGTCAATTTGATGCAAGGTTTGAAGAGAAGAATTTAGAATTTGACTATGATAGTTTTAGTGATAATATCTTCATTAATGTTGATGGAGATCAATTAAGCAGGGTGTTTGAAAATCTAATAGGAAATGCTGTTAATTACTCAAGGGAAAATTCGAAAATAATAGTTAGAATATCTGTAAGTGATAATCATTTAGTAATTTCTTTAAGTAATGAAACAGAAGAAAAGATTGAAGTTAAGTCTGAAGATTTACTGGAACAATTTGTAAGAGGTGAAAAATCCAGAAGTTCAGAAGGAAGTGGTTTAGGTTTATATATTTCCAAGAACATTATTGAGTTGATGAAGGGAAAATTAAATATAAAAATAGAAGATAATAAATTTATAGTTTTAATTTCATTTAAAATTAAAACCAATAAGAAAAAAGTGAAATAGAAAGGGGAATTACTTGGAAAAACATGGTGATGCTCTTTCATTAAGATTATTTATAGACTTATACAGAGCTAATACAACTTTACAGAGAAAACTAAGTAACAATCTTAGTAGCTCGGGGATTACTCTTAGTCAATTTGCTGTATTAGAAGCATTATATAATAAAGGTAATTTATGTGTAGGGGATATAAAGGATACTATTCTTACTACTAACGGTAATATTACTGTTGTTATAGCAAATTTGGAAAAAGAAGGTTATATAATTAGGGAAAGAGATAAAGATGATGGAAGAAAATTTATTATTATTATTACTGAAAAAGGAAAAAAATTAGTAGAAAAATTATTTCCTAATCAAAAATCTACAATAATTGATACCTTTAAACATATAGATGATGAATTGAAAGAGAAGATGACAAGGGAATTAAACAAAATTTGGTACAAAGAAAAGCCATAGTTTTATGGCTTTTCTTTAATAAAATAGGGATGTTAGTTACAGAATGGAGATACTATTAGTTGGCAAGAAGGTATTTATTAATGGGCCATTTTTCAGTTGACAAATACATATGGGAAAATAGAATACATTTTGAGCTCCTTGTCTATAAGTAAGTAAAAAATAAAAAGTAGTAGAAAATAGTTTAATAAAAACGAATTAACAATACGAAAAAACGATCTTTAATGAGTGGTCTTAGTAGATATAATAATGATATTTATAGTGTGTGTTACCTTGTGAATAAAATTTGACTACTAACCTCCTATTTAATATAATTTATACAATAGATATATATCTATTGTATAAATTATATTAAATAGGAGGTGGGTGGATCTGTTTCTTGGAATGGATTGGGAGTTTCAGGTTCAGGATCTAGTACAGGAAGTTCTCATAGTGGGTATGGAACGGTAAATGCATCAGGAAGAGTGTATGGAAATGGATTAGCCTTGTATGTAGGAATGAACTCAACATCATCGATAACAATAGGAAGTTCCTACTATTCAAATTCATGCAAAATATAAATAAATCAGAAACAATGTTTCTGATTTATTTATATTTTGGAGGTCTAAATGAACAGAGAGAAAAAAACAATAAATAAAGTAATATTAACATTTTTTTCAACATTAATATTGATATTAATATTGATTTTAATATTTCGGGGAAATACTACACAGGATATAAAAAGAAATAATACAAAGTTAAACATTGAAAATTTTTCTGAAACAATAAAATCTTATATTAATTTAGATGAATCTGCATTTGATTTGTCAATTTATTCTTTTGATGAAAGTGTAAGTGAAGTTAGTACTTATGCTTTGGCTTATGCTACAAAAAATGAAAATATAAAATTAAATGCTAAATCTAATATAGATAATTATAATTTAATTAGTTATTATGAAACTATTTTATATAAAAAAAACTATATTGATTTAAGTAAATTTGATGAGAAATATAGTGAGCGAGATTTTGCTATGGCATATTATGCCTTAAATAATATTAATGATAAAGAAAATATAGTTAGATTGAAAAATATTTATTTGGATTTAATTGGAGATATTCAAACATATAATGAAACCGAAGAGTATAAAAAAATAAATTCTTTGTTATTAAAAAAAGAAGAAAGTCAGGAAAATTTAGAGAGTAGTATAGAATCACTTTCTAAATATGTTAAGAATGAAATAACAACACTAAAAGATATTTTTGATCTTCATGCATCAGTACTATATTTAGATTTAACAGGGTATTTTAATAATAAAAATAATATGGAAAAAGACATGAGTGAAGTTGTGGATCTTTTTATTGTAAAATTTAAAAATGATTTAGAAAATACAAGTAATCAAAGATTTATATTGTCAGAAAATGAGATTATAGTAGGAATTTATTCGGATATCATTAGTATTATTAATTCAAAAAGTAATTTACAGAATATAAATTGTATTTTTTGGGAAGAATTATTAAAAAATGATAAAGTCATATTTGAACCAATACAGCATTCTTTGGAAAGTCCTAGAAATTTTGCATATTTTCTTATAGCATTATCATATACAGATATAGAGCTTAATAATAATCAAATAAATAACTTACACTTAATATTCGAAGATCTTATGAATAATAAAAATAATACAACAAATACAAATAAAGTTTATTTTAAACAAATAGCAGATATTTTGAAAATTGATATTAATATAGATGCAAAAGATAACGAGGCAGTTAATGAAAACACATATTTTCTTGAGAAAGATCCTGTTGTGAATCTATTAATTGAATACTCTATATCAGAGAAGGAATTATCCAAAGAAGATTTGGAATTAATAAAGTCTATTATTTTGGAAGATTATATTACCCATAGTGATTTTTTAATTATTTGTAATTTATACTTTGAAATTGCCAATGATAATAGAATTATAGAGAAAAGAAATTCGGAATTTATAAAACGGTATATAAATAATCATACTAATCTTTATGGATTTACAACTAGCTCTGGAAATTATGATTTAGAAACGTCAGTAATATATTTGAATATATTTAATATATTAGATAAAGAGGGTGATGGATATAAACTACGATAGCATAGAATTAAAAAATATAAGCGTTGAATTAAATTCCAATATTATCATAAAAGATTTTTCATTTATTGCTAAAGAAAAAGAAATCACAGTAATATCTGGTAAAAGTGGTAGTGGAAAAACAACAGTTTTAAACACTCTTAATTTACTTTATAAGCCTATTGAAGGAGAATATTTTTTCAAAGGAAAAATAATAGACTATAATGACGATGTCATGATTAATAACTATAGAAAATTTGATATTGGTTATTTTCATCAAGAAACAATTTTCATAGAAAGGCTTACATTAATAGAAAACATAAATTTAGTTTCTTTAATACGAAATCAAAAAATTGATACTTTCAAATTGAAAGAGTATTCTTCTGAATTAGGGATAGAAAACTTAATAAATAAAAATATATCACTTATGTCTGGAGGAGAAAGACAAAGAAGTTCTTTATTGATTATGTTACTTTTTGATTATAATGTCATCTTGTTGGATGAGCCAACTAATAATTTGGATGAGGAAAATATAAATATTACTGCGAAAACTCTCCTTAATTTGAAAGATAAAAATACAATTGTTATAGTTGTGTCACATTCCAGAGAGATGAATGAAATTGCAGATAAGATATATTTAATGGAGCATATAAGTGGATAAAAATTTATTTAAATTAATAGAAAATAAAAATAGAAAAGAAATTACTAGAATTTTAGCTTTCATTGTTTTATCGATTATAGTTTTTAATGTACTAGTATTTGCAATATATGATACTAGCAAATCTATGGATAGAAATATATTAAATAATGAAACTTTGTCTTTGATATCCTTAAATGGATATAATAAGGAAGGACAAGAATATCCATATGATACAAGTCAAATTGAAAATATAGAAAACATATCTTTTGTAAACAAAACTCAACCTATTTTTTTAGAACTTTCAGATGATGAAGATTTATCTAAAAATTATAATTTAATAATACAATGTATAGATTCTAAATATAGTAATTATGTGAACATAAATAATATGAAAGATAATATTATTTATGTGCCTAATAACAGCGAAATTACAGCTTCTGAGTTAGTTACTAAAATCAACTCAAAAGATTTTATATTGAAGGTTGTTAAAAGTAAATCTCAGCCACCATTGATTTATTATAATGATGCTTTTGTATCTATAAATACATATAATAAAATCAGACAGGAATTGGGAGAAGATTTTTTTAAATATGTTCAAACGGAATATCTTATAGGAGTCAATAAACCTGAGAATGTTTATGATGTAGTTCGTGTTATGGAAAGTTTGTACAAAGATGATGATACTCAGATACTTTATCAAGCTAGTGGTTTAGAAGGTTTATTTAAAGAAACAAAGACTATGATATATGTCTTAATATCAATAATAATAATATTTATAATTTTTATGGCTATAATAATAAATTATTTAAGCAAATTGATTATTAAAAGTAATATTAGGGATATGATGGTTTTATATTTAAATGGGTTTTCTAGGGAAGATATTTATATAGAATTCAAAGAAATGTTAAATAAAAAGGCACGAATTCCAATAATTATAAGTGTAATACTTTCCTTAATTTTTAATGTTCTTATACTTCAAATGCAAAATCCCGGAAATACCATTGATTTAAATAATATATTATGGTTAATTATTATAGATATAATTATGGCATTGGTTATATTATTGTCTTTTAATTTATCTATGAAACGCATTATCAAAGTTAAAACTAATCAAAATAATATTTCTCAATTATTAAGAAACTAATTTTAAAACTAAAAATCTTATTGAAAATTATCTAACTGAAGTAACATAGGTAAGTGGTAATAAATAAAAAAGCACCGGATATTGAAATTTATTATTCAATAAAATCAATAGAGGTGCTTTTTTATTAAAAAAATAATACATAGCTAAAGAAATGGATTATGACAAAAATTCAACACGCCAATTATCAAATAATATTCATATGAGAAAGAACCTAAAGGTTTTAAATTAAATGTAATAATATCGGGAAAAATAGTTGGAATGAGAAACAGAGTGTAAGTTAAACACAAAAGTTTTATCTAATAGAGTTTAAAGGTTAAATGTATATACTTATCAAAAATAATAGAAGTTGCTTTTATCAAGGGAAGATTAAAATAGATATTTAGTATAAAGCATTATTATTTTGTTATAAAAATTAGAAGTGTTAAAAATGCTAATTGATTTAAAGATGAGATAGATGTGCAAAAGATAATAGGGGTTAAAGATCTTTATAAAGTGTATAAAATGGGAGACGAATTAATATATGCTTTAAGAAAGATAAACTTAGAAATATATAAAAACGAAACGATTTCATTACTTGGGGTACCTAGCGCGAGATGGATATTTGTACCGTTAAGAAACAAATAACCTCTATTTTTAGCGCTTTGCAGCTGTCTTCTTATATCTCTTTCCATAAATTTTCCACGTTGTCCAAAGAATAATTCTCTAGCTAATGCATTATTAGCTTCACCTTTATTTAATCCGTTATTTATTTTTCTTCGAAGAGATTCATCTGTCATATAAGAAATCATAAATATACTTTTTTCTATACGGCCTATTTCTCTTAAATCTATAGCTATTTTGTTCTTTCTAGCATAAGATCCTAGTTTGCCTAAAATAAGAGAGCTAGATACCTTTCCTGTTTGTATAGAATATGCTATTCTTTTCATCTCTTCATAATTTTCTTCTATTATTTTAGTGTTTATTTTTCCACCTACCATATCTGCTAAATTAGTATATTCAGAAGGATGTTTTATAGAAAATAGTCTTGATTTTTTTATATTTCTAATACGTGGTTCAAATTTAAATCCTAGCAAGTAACTCATCCCAAACACTTGATCAGTATATCCGTTTGTATCAGTAAAATGCTCCTCAATTTCTAAATCAGTTTCATGATATAAAAGACCATCTAATGTATGTGTAGCATCCCTTGTGTTTGTTGCAACAACTTCAATACGATGTGCTGTATTTCTATCGTTAACAGCTCTAATCATGGTAGCACCTTTTTCTAGACTCCTGTAATGAGGATTTATATCTGATTCTATAGAGGATACTCCTACGGGAACACGCATGCCATCTGAAGAACTAGTTTTCTCCTTACCCCAAAAATTAGCAATTGGAAATTTTAATTGATAGTTTACTAGAGTAGATTGTGCCATTTTTTCAAGTCCTATATTCATGCCTATTCCAAGTAATGTAGCAAATACTATTTGTTTTTCATCTTCATTAGGAGGCTTATTAGTTGAATCATGTGTAAATTCTTGAGAGAAGTTAGTCCAACTATCTACTTCAATCAATAAATCACTTAGTTTGATTTTAGGAATTAGTGAATATATTTGCTTCCTATATATTTCAGCTTCTTTAGGTGTAGATTTTTCAAGTCTTCCAATAGTCGTATTGTTTAGAGACAATTGATGTTTGGCGTAAAAATTCAAATAATTATCTAAAATGGATTCTCTACTTTTTATGTATTCATCATAATTTTTGGGAATAGTCAAAGAACCATAACAATCATTGCTATTTATTAGATAATCATCTATATTTCTATGTGTTAAACTCCCCTCTACTGAAATATTACCTGAACGAATACCGTTTTTTAATTCTGTAAATGCTACTAGTTCAAAAAAAGACCTATCTATTTTATCAGCTTCTGGTCTAACAAGCCCTTCCCATTTCTTACTAACAAAATCCGTTGAAACATCAGCTAATAATTTTCTTTTTCCTTTATTATTTAACTCTTGTAGAACATTTAGTGCATCAAGAGTGGGTTGAGAGGAAATTGTTGATTTAAAAGTCAGCACATTTAATAACATAGGTGTGTATTTTCTAATAATTGAAACATAATTATATAGCTTTGTATTTGCTAATCTTCCCTTTTCTTTTAATTTTTCCTGAGAATCGTGAATTCCTTTTCGCTTTATAGAAGCAATAATTCTATCATTTATTTCTACTAGTTGATCTATTAGATATTGATGGTGGTTAACTAGAAATGCAATTAAAATAGAAAATTTTTTATTAAATTTGAATCTAGAAAAATCATATGCATCATAATTTTCTCCAAGTCTAGCTAGCTGTAAAAATATATTACGATGAATTTTGGAAACATCTACGACTTCAAGTCCTAGTGAATTAATGACTTCCACTTTCTTGCATATTTCTAAAAAACTATCTGGCGTAGCTTTGCCAGGGATATCTTTTAACCAGGCTAATTTAGTCTTTTTAAAATCTTCGGAAAATATCAATAATTGTTCCAACTGAAATATCTGTTTATCTGTTATTCTTTTTAGCAATGTTTCAAATATGAGTTTTTCTGCACTTTCACGACAATTTCCAATGGTATCTTCCAATGTTGAAATAGATGGAAATATAACTTTGTTAAACACTAAGTATTCTAAGGTTTTTTTCATAAGAAAAGTGGAATCATCATTAGTTAAAGCTAAATTGTACAAATATTCTTTTAGTTTTTCTTTGGTGTTTAGGTCACTAAATCGCTTGTATTTAAATATCTCTAATATCTCATTAAAATGTATAGCTCTAGTCTTACGGTTATTATATTCAAATATATTTATAGGCGCAATCTTCAGTTGACTACTAATAAAATTAAGTAATCTGTTAGCATTATTATTCCAGTTACTTAAAGAACAACCAGGATATCTAGCTAAACATAATTGTAAAGCGAATCCAAATCTATTAATATCTCCTCTATCTTGTTTTATAATATCTATATCATATTCTGAAAAACTAAAGTAAGCCTGAAAATCTTCTTCTGATAAATGATCTGTAGATAAAAGCTGATCTCGCTGAGATTTTGTTAAAATAGTTTTTAAGGGCATATTTTAGTTTCTCTTTTATTGATATATCTGTATAATGTTGATTTGCTAATTTTAGCAGCTTCTAGAATTTGTGGTATAGTGTATTCTTTACTATCATACATTTTCAAAGCCATATTAATAGTTGAGGAATTCTTCTTTGGTCTACCGCCAAGTCTTCCTCTTGCCCTAGCTGCTTTTAGTCCTGCATTAGTTCGTTCTATTATAATATCTCTTTCAAGTTCAGCTAAACTGGCCATAACTCTAAAGAAGAACTTTCCCATTGATGTAGAGGTATCTAGATTGTCCTGAAGGGATACAAAATTTACTCCTAGCTCTTCGAATTTTTCCGAAAGTTCTATTAAATGTTTTGTAGATCTAGAAATTCTATCTAATTTATAAATAACAACTGAATCACCTTTTCTTAACAGTTTTTCCATTTCTTTTAATTCTGGTCTTTCTTTGTTAGCTCCAGTTACTTTTTCTTTAAATATTCTATCTACTTCATATTTTTCTAAAGCATCTATTTGTAGATTTAGGTTCTGATCTTCTGTACTTACCCTTGCATATCCAAATATCATAAATACCTCCATGATTTTTATTTTAATAGTATCATAACTTAATTCCTTACACAAAAAAGAAACTATGATATTTGTACGAGTTTAAGCACCATGAAAGCATAAAAATAGGACCTTTTAGTTAATTGCTAAAAAGTCCTATAATCGTCCGTTTTTGATACTGTTATTTTTATATTTTATCATACATGTTTTTTATGAAAATCTTTCCAATATTTCCTTAACGGTACAAATACCCCTCTCGCGCTCGGTACCCCTATAGTGAAATTAAGGCTCTAGCAAGTGGTAATCCTCTTGTAAAAGAAAAGCTAGACTTAGATACTGAAATTAATAAGTTATCTATGATAAAGGCTGAATATATCAAGGATAGAAATGCTTTGCAGGAAAAAGCTGTTCGAACATTGCCTAACATGATAACAGGACTTAAAAATCATATAGACGATTTAAAAACAGATGTGGAATATACTAAATTAAATCCTGATGATGATTTTAAAATGACTATTAACGGAGTAGATTATGATGATAAAAAGCTTGTAGTTGAAAAATTAAGCGAGGTTATAAGTCTAAGGAACATTAAGGGTAAAACACCTATTGAGGTAGGAAAATATCGAGGTTTTAGGCTGTCTATATCATATAGCTATGAGATGTATCAATTTTCGGCTCACTTAGTTAATAAATGTGAGTACGAAGTGCAGTTAGGTAATGATATGTATGGTAATTTAACCAGGATAAATAATAAGATAAATTCTATTCCAGAAGAACTGGAGAGATATACTAACAACTTAATTTCTAAAGAATGAGAGTTAAAGTCTGCTGAAGAATTATTAAAAGAAGATTTTCCACAGGAAATACTTTTACAGGAAAAGGTCAAGCGACTAGAAGAAGTTAATAAAATTTTATCTTCAGATAAAGAATTAGATAATAGAATAAAGGATAAAAAGAAAGAAAAATCAAAAGGGATATATTTATAGGGTTGTATGATTATAGAATCGATTTCTAGAAAATTATACTGTAGAAAAAGTATAGGTAAGCTATTTGGGACTGATTCATTTAAAAGAGACTTAAATAAAAAAACAAGCTTAAAACAAAGGTCTCTGAAACAATTTATGTATAAAGCGACAAAAAAGAACTGAATTTACAGAAAAGAGTTTGTACAACCAATTATCTTGTTATAGAAAAATCTAATTTACAGAAAAGATTCCACACAGCCAATAAAATAATCATTTGCTTCTTTTAAAGTGTCTATAACATTTAAACTTTGTGGACAAATTGATTCACATTGCCTACATTCTACACAAAGGGATGCGTCCTTATTTTCTTCAACTAAGGAAATATATTCTTTTTTGTATCTATCTTTTTTATCATAGATTATTGCATTATTATATTTTGAGAAAATAGATGGAATTTGAACTCCTTCAGGACAAGGAAGACAATATTCACAAGCAGTACAGGCTATTTTTGTCTTACTATTAAAAAATTCCTTAACCTTATTAATAGTTTCCAATTCTTTTAAATCTAAGGAGTTAGGTTCTGATTTACTTGCAATTTCAATATTTTCTTTTACTTGATCCAAGTTTGACATTCCACTTAAAGCTAAGGAAACTTCATTAAAATTATAAACCCATTTCAAAGCCCATTGTGCCATTGAATATTCTTTATCTAAATTTTTAAAATAATCTTTAACTTCCTTTGGCCCATTGGCAAGAAAACCACCTTTAACAGGCTCCATAACTACAACTGACAAACCCTTACTTTTTGCATAGCGTAAACCCTCAACTCCAGCTTGGTAATTTTCATCCATATAATTTAGTTGGATTTGACAAAAGTCCCAGCTATAAGAATCTACAACTTCTTTAAATAATTCAAGATTATCATGGAAGGAAAAACCTACATACTTCATTCTTCCACTTTTACGCTCTTTATCGAAAAAATCGAAAATATTATTTTCAACCATTTTTCTATAGGAATTTTCTCCTAAAGAATGGGCTAAGTAAAAATCAATATATTTGGTTTGTAATTTTTCTAATTGTTCTTCAAAAATATTTTCATAATCACTATATTCCTTACAAAGCCATAAGGGCATTTTAGTAGCCAAGTACAATTTATCCCTGCCTAGCTTTTTTATGGCTTCTCCCATAAAAACTTCACTTTGACCATCATGGTAGGTATAGGCTGTGTCAAAATAATTTATACCGGAATCAAAAGCGTATTTAAGCATTTCAAAGCTTTTTTCCTTATTAATACTTCCGTTGTCATTTGAATCATACAATGGAAATCTCATACAACCAAAGCCTAATATAGATATATTAATATTTTCATTAATAAATTTTCTGTATTTCACTTTAAACATCTCCTTTATAACTTTATTAAATTATAACATTAAATAAGAAAAAGGGAGATAAGGTTTTCATATTGTAAAATTAATCGTTTTAATTTATAATAAGTTAGAAGGGTAGTTTCGTTTTTTATCAAATATTTACTATTCTAAGGAGGAATTAAATGAGTGCAAAGAAAACACCGTTATATGATCGTCATATAGCAGCAGGTGGAAATGTAGTAGATTATGCAGGTTGGATGTTACCTGTAGATTATGTAGGACTTAAAGAAGAGCATAAGGCAGTAAGAGAAAATGTTGGTTTATTTGATGTTTCTCACATGGGAGAATTTGATGTTAAGGGTAAGGAAGCATTAAAATTCTTAAACTATGTTTGCTCTAATGATTTTTCAAAAGCAGCAGATGGACAAATTGTATATACAATGCTATGTAATGAAAATGGTGGTATTATAGATGATTTACTAGTATATAAGTATAACAATGAACATTTCTTAATGGTTCCTAATGCAGCAAATACTGAAAAGGATTACAATCATTTAATAAAATACGTTAAGGATTATGATGTAGAATTTAACAACTTATCTGACAACGTAGGAGAAGTAGCAATTCAAGGTCCAAATTCACAAAAAGTACTTCAAAAATTAGTAGATTTTGATTTAGACCAAATAAAATATTATCATTTTGTAGATGATATTGATTACAAAGGGTATAAATTATTAATATCTAGAACAGGTTATACTGGTGAAGATGGATTTGAAGTTTATACAAGTCCAGAAGGAATACAACAAGTTTGGGATGACTTACTTGAAATTGGTAAGGAATTCGAATTACAATTATGTGGACTTGGCTGTAGAGATACTTTAAGATTTGAAGCTTCAATGCCATTATACGGCAATGAAATGGGAGATGATATTTCTCCATTAGAAGCAGGATTAAAATTTGCTGTTAAATTTGATAAAGATGATTTTATTGGCAAAGCAGCTTTAGAAAAAGAATTAGCTGAAGGACCAAAGAGAAAAATTATTGGACTTGAAATGGAAGATAAAAGAATTCCAAGACATGGATATGAAATTCAAAAGGATGGAAAAACTATTGGTGTAATTACAACAGGTTATTTATCTCCAACTTTGAATAGACGTCTAGCAAATGTTTTAATTGATATTGACGAAGCAGTAATTGGAAACGAAGTAGATGTAATTATAAGAAATAAAGTTTCCAAAGCTAAAATTATTAGCAAAAAATTCATGAAATAATTAATTATTATTAAAAATTAAAAATAAATTTTAGGAGGATTAAAATGAACGTAGAAAAAGGATTATTGTATACAAAAGACCATGAGTGGGTAAAAGTAGATGGAAATACTGCTTATATAGGAATAGCAGATTTTGCACAATCAAATTTAGGTGATATCGTTTATGTTGAATTACCAGAAGAAGATGATGAAGTTTCAGCAAAAGATTCAATAGCATCTGTTGAGTCTGTTAAAGCAGCAGCTGAAGTATTCAGCCCAGTTGATGGAACAGTAGTAGAAATAAACGAAGATTTAGATGATGATCCAGGTCTACTAAATAAAGCTCCTTATGAACATTGGATTGCAAAAGTAGAATTATCAGACAAATCTCAATTAGATGAATTAATGAACGATGCTGAATATACTGAGTTTTTAAAGGAGGCATAATTAATGTCTAAATATCCATATATTCCTCATACTGATGAGGAAATTAAGGAGATGTTGGATGTAGTTGGAGTTAGTTCTCTTGAAGATTTATTTTCAGATATTCCTGAAGAAATGAAAATGAAGGGAGAACTGGATTTACCTGCTTCTAAATCAGAAGGTGAAGTATTTGGTTATTTAAGCAAGTTAGCAAAGAAAAATAAAACCACTAGTGATTTAGCTTGTTTTATGGGTGGAGGAGCTTATGATCATTATATTCCTTCTGTTGTTAGCCATATTACAGGTAGATCAGAATTCTATACTGCATACACTCCTTACCAGCCAGAAGTAAGTCAAGGTACTTTACAATATATATTTGAATATCAAACTTTAATGGCTAATCTAACAGGAATGGACTATGCTAATGCTTCATTATATGATGGTCAATCCGCTGTAGCTGAAGCTGCTATAATGACTGCACAAATGTCAAAGAAAAACAAAATAGCAATTTCAGAAACTGCAGACCCTCAAGCAATTACAGTTCTAAGAACTTACACTCATGCTAGAGGAATGGAATTGGTTATTATACCTAGAGATGGTATGGTTACAAGTTTAGAAAAAGCTAAAGAAATTGTAGACGAAACAGTAGGAACTGTAATTATTCAAAGTCCTAACTTCTACGGTTATATTGAAGATATGGCTCCTTTTGTTGAATTAGCACATTCTCAAAAGAAAAGATATATTATTCAATCAACAGACCCAACTTCATTACCAATAATGAAAAAACCTGGAGAACTAGGTGTTGATGTTGTTGTTGGTGACGGTCAAGCTTTTGGTATACCATTACAATTTGGTGGTCCTTACCTAGGAATATTAGCATTTAATAAACCTTTCATAAGAAAGATTCCTGGAAGAATTGTTGGACAAACTGAAGATATGGATGGAAAAAGATCTTGGGTATTAACTCTTTCAGCAAGAGAGCAACATATTAAGAGAGAAAGAGCTACTTCAAATATATGTTCAAATCAAGGATTAAATGTATTAGCAGCAACTGTATACATGTCATCACTTGGTAAAAAAGGTATGAAGGAAGTTTCATATCAATGTATTGCTAAGTCCCATTATCTATTTGAAAAATTAAGTGGTTTAGATAAAGTTAAAGTATTAACTGATAGACCTTTCTTTAAAGAATTTACAATAGGTTTTGACAAAGATGCTGACGAAGTACTTGCTAAGCTAGAAGAAAATGGTATCTTAGGTGGAATTAGTCTAAGTAGAATTGATGAAAGCCTAGGAAACGGATTAATTATAGCAGTAACAGAAAAACGTACTAAAGAAGAAATGGATACATTTGTTAAAACTTTAGAGGAGGTATTATAATGGCTTACGATAAATTAATATTTGAATTATCTAAACCTGGAAAAACTGGATATAGACTACCTTCTTTAGATGTTGAAGGCAAAGATTTAAGTGAATATATTCCTGAAGAATTATTAGCAACAGAAGAATTGGATTTTCCAGAAGTTAGTGAAGTAGATGTAATAAGACATTTTACTAATTTATCTATGAAAAACTATGGACTAGATAGAGGATTTTATCCATTAGGCTCATGTACTATGAAATACAATCCTAAAATCAACGAAGATGTTGCATCATTAGAAGGATTCACTAATCTTCATCCTTATCAAAAAGATGAAGATGTTCAAGGAACACTTGAAGCATTGTATAATGTTGGAGAAGCTTTGTCAGAAATATCTGGAATGGATTTTATGACATTACAACCAGCAGCAGGTGCACATGGAGAAATAACAGGTGTTATGCTTATTAAGGCATACCATGAACATAATGGACAAAATCAAAGAAATAAAATAATAGTTCCAGATGCTGCACATGGTACTAACCCAGCAACTGCAGCTATGGCTGGATATGAAATAATAGAAATTAAATCTAAACCAAATGGAATGGTTGACATAGACGCTTTAAAGGCTGTAGTAGGAGACGATACAGCAGGATTAATGCTTACAAATCCAAATACTTTAGGTATTTATGATGAAAATATAAAGGATATAACTAGTATAATTCATGATGCTGGTGGATTGGTTTATTATGATGGTGCTAATATGAATGCTATATTAGGACACAGTAGACCAGGAGATATGGGATTTGACATTGTACATTACAATGTTCATAAAACATTCTCTACACCACATGGTGGCGGTGGTCCAGGAGCTGGTCCAGTAGGAGTTAAATCTTTCTTAAAACCTTTCTTACCTAAACCAGTAGTTGAGAAAAGAGATGATGGTACTTATTATTTAGACTTTGATGTACCATATACTTTAGGAAAAATGAAGGCTTTTGTTGGTCACGTTGCTATTTTATTAAGAACTTATAGTTATATTTTAACTATGGGTAAAGATGGTCTTAGAGATGCAAGTACTATGGCAGTATTAAATGCTAACTACTTGGCACAAAGCTTAAAAGAAAATTATAATTTACCATTAGACAGATTATACAAACATGAATTTGTATTAGCTGGAATTAAAGATGATACTCATACAATTACTACATTAGATGTAGCAAAGAGAATTCTAGATAAGGGCTTCCATGCTCCAACAGTGTACTTCCCATTAATAGTACCTGAAGCATTGATGATTGAACCTACAGAATCTGAACCAAAAGATACACTTGATGACTTTATAAAAGCATTAAATGAGATTGCTGAAGAAGCTAAGACAAATCCAGAACTTCTTAAAACAGCTCCTCATGATACTCCAGTTAGAAGACCAGACGAAACTAAAGCAGCAAAAGATTTAGTTTTAAGATATGAAGGAGAAATGAATGCCTAAAATAGTAGTAATCGGTGCTGGACCTGGTGGATATGAAGCAGCTATAAGAGCTGCTCAACTAGGTGCAGATGTAGTGTTAATAGAAAAAGGTAAATCTGGTGGTACTTGTTTAAATATAGGTTGTATTCCAACTAAAACTCTATGGAAAACAGCAGAACTTTATGAACAAGTAAAACATTCTTCTGAATTTGGAATAAATTTAGAAAATCCTTCAATAAATATGCCATCAGTAAAAGAGAGAAAAGATTATGTAGTTAATAGAATGAATACAGGTGTTGACTTCCTAGTTGAATCCTATCCTAATATAGAATATATTGAAGGGACTGCTAGTTTTAAAGACGATAGTACAGTTATTGTTAAAACAGCTGATGGAGAAAAAGAAGTTACTGGAGATAATTTTATTATAGCTACAGGCTCAGCTCCTCTTATACCAGGATTTGAAGGTTCAAGATTAGATAATGTAATAACTAGTACAGAATTATTAGATTTAGATTATTTACCAAAAAAATTAGTAATAATTGGTACTGGCGTAATTGGAATGGAATTTGCTAGTATATATACTTCCTTTGGTACAGAAGTAACAGTTATTGGATCAGATTTGTTAAAAGCAGCTGATGGTGAAGTAACTAAAAGAATTCAATCTATATTCAAACAAAAAGGTATGAAAATACAAAAGGGATATAGGGCTAGTAAAATAGAAAAAACAGACAATGGTTTAAAAGTTGTTGCTGAAAATAAAAAAGGAAAGGTTATTGAAGCAGAAGGAGAATTAGTATTACTTGCTATTGGTAGAATTCCTTATACTGAAGGTTTAAACCTTGAAGAAATAGGAGTAGAAACCAATAGAGGTGGAGTAGTAGTAGATTCTAATTTAAAGACAAATAAGCCTAATATTTACGCAATAGGAGACTGTATTGCAGGAAATACTCAACTTGCTCATATAGCATCAGCTCAAGGGTTAAATTTAGTTGAATATTTAATGGGTAATACACCTCATATTGTTATGGATGTAGTTCCTGCAGCAACATTTACCTTACCTGAAATAGCACAGGTTGGAAAAACAGAAGAGGAATTAAAAGAAGAAGGAATTGAATATGACAAATCTAAATTCTTATTCTCAGGAAATGGTAAAGCTGTTTCTATGGGAGAAACTGATGGATTTGTAAAAATTCTAGCTTCAAAAGACCATGAAAAGATTCTTGGAGTTCATGTTTTTGGACCTCATGCAAATGATATAGTACATTTAGGAGCTTTAGCAATGGCTAATGATTTATCTGTTGCAGCATTAAATAGAACTATATTTGCTCATCCAACTTTAAGTGAAACATTTATGGAAGCAGCTCATGGATTAGAGGGAGCATCAATTCATAGTGCTAATGTTGGAAGAAAATAAAACTTTAAAAAGGAGATTAAAATCTCCTTTTTTTAATGGGGAATTTTAAATTTATAAGGTTTTATTTTAAATTTCAAGTATATATTTAGATTTATGATAAATAATATATATTAAGTAGATAAAATTATTTTATGTTAAAATAGATATATATATATATTTATAATAGTATAAGGGGTAAAAATGAAAAAAATTAAAACTCAAGATGCAATAGGTCATGTATTACCACATGATATGACAAGAATTGTAAAAGATGAATTTAAAGGACCGGCTTTCAAAAAGGGGCATATTATAAAAGAAGAGGATATTCCTCTATTATTGGAAATGGGAAAAGAACATATTTATGTATTGGAAAAAGATGAGAATATGATTCATGAAAATGATGCAGCAAAAAGATTAGCCAATATATGTATTAACGACTATATGGAAATGACCGATGTTCAAGAAGGTAAAATAGAAATAAAAGCAACAGTAGATGGTTTTTTCGAAGTAGACAGAGAAAGACTATTTGAACTTAACTACTTAGGGGACATTGCCATTGCAACAAGAACAGGGAACCTACCTGTAAAAAAAGGAGATGTTCTTGCAGGAACTAGAATTATTCCTCTTTTAATAGACAAAAAACAATTGGAAGAAGCTGAAAAAATAAAAAATAATATACCTATTTTTAAAATTACACCTTTTAAAAAATTAAAAGGTGGTATAGTTACAACTGGATCTGAGGTATATAATAATAGAATAGTAGATAAATTTACTCCAGTAGTAAAAAATAAGTTAATAGAATATAATGTTGAATTAATCCATCATGAAATATGCGATGACAACACTGAAATGATTAAAGATGCAATTATAAAAATTAAAAATATGGGAGCAGATGTAATTCTTTGTACTGGTGGCATGAGTGTTGACCCTGATGATTTAACACCAGCTGCAATAAAGGAAAGTGGAGCTAATATTATAGCTTATGGTGCTCCAACATTACCAGGTTCAATGTTTTTAGTAGGCTATTTTGATGACAATACAGCAATAATGGGGTTACCAGGATGTGTAATGTATACAAAAACTACAGTCTTTGATATACTTTTCCCATATGTTATAGCTGGTAAAAAAATTACTAGAGAACAAATAGCTCGTTTAGGATATGGTGGTTATTGTTTAAAATGTGGAACTTGCCATTATCCAAATTGTGAATTTGGAAAAGGAGTTTAGTTATAAAAAGTAAAAAGAAATTTTTAATTATATTAATTTTCTTTATATTATTTATTTCTTTTGGTTTATATTTAAAATTTAATGGAAATAAATATACTTTAATAGATTTTAAATTATTATCTTTAATAAGAGACAATATAAAACCGAATATGTTTTTTAAGAGTATGACTATTTTAGGCAATGTTGAATCCTATTTTATTATTTTTATACCGGTTTCCATATACTTGTTATTCAGAAGGAATTATGCTGAATTTGTTACAATTTTATTTGCTATATTAATTGCAGTGTTAACAATGCAGGTATTTAAAAATATTTTTCAAAGAGTAAGACCAGAGGAGTTTTTTGCTGTAAATCAAGGTGGTTTCAGTTATCCTAGTGGTCATTCCATAACAAGTGCAGCAACTTACTGGACTATATTTAGGATTTTAAAAATAAAAAAGGTTAATGCAATAGTTTTAATTCCTTTTTTACTAATTCCATTTTTAATAGGTTTTAGTAGATTAGCATTAGGAGTTCATTGGCCTACAGATGTTATTTTTGGATTGTTATTAGGGTATTCTATATCAATGATAAGTATTGACTTATATAATAAATTAAAGGTGAAATATGATTGATAATTTTATTATAATTTTTACAGTTATAATTTTAGCTTTGACCTTGCTATTTGGAAGAATTTTAACGAAAAGTAGTGGTTTTTCAATAGACTTAAAAGTTAGAGAATTTTTCTATAAAAATGCAACTAAGCAATTTAAACATGTAATGAATATGATTACAACATTTGCTAATGTTGAAACCATACTAATTATTTCGATTCCTATATTGTTTTATTTAATATCTGAAAAAATGCTTGATAAGGCAACAGCAATAATATTATCGGTGGTTTTTTCAGTAGGAATTAGTCAAATACTAAAATTCTTATTTAGAGTTAGTAGGCCTACAAAATCACAAGAATTTAAGTACATTGGCTATTCATTTCCAAGTGGTCACTCTACAGTAGGCATGGCCTATTATTTAACCTTAGGATATATTATAACTGGTGGATTAGCAGGATACGCAGAAATATTTTTCTTAATGTTTGTATTTGGGATTTTAATAGGATTTAGTAGATTGGTCCTAGGAGTACATTGGTTTACAGATGTTACAGTAGGATTGATTTTAGGATTATTGTGTAATTGGTGGGTAGTAGAAATATACAATACAGGATATTATATTAACTGGTTATTTAATTAAAGGAGGAAATATGAGTTTTTTAGACAGATTAAGAAAAGATAAAATGAAGGCAATGAAGGAAAAAGACAGAGATAGAGTAAATGTTATTACCTTGCTAATGTCATCAATATCTTTAGCGGAAAAAGAAAACAAAAAAGAATTAACAGATGAAGAAGCTTTAGTTTTTGTACAAAAAGAATTAAAACAATTAAAAGATACTTTAGAAGCTACTCCAGAAAATAGACAGGATATTATAGACGAAACTAAAAGAAGAATAGATATAATAGAAGGTTACCTTCCAGAACAAATGTCAGAAGAAGAATTAACTAAAGAAATTCTTAATATCATAGATGAAAAAAATCTAGAAAAAACAAAAAGAAATAAGGGAGTTATTATAAAAGAGGTTTTAGGTAAATTCAAAGGCAAAACTGATGGAAAAACCGTAAATTTGGTAATAGATAAAATATTGGAATAATCTCGTGTTTTGCGAGATTATTTGTTTTTATAATATTAAACATATGGTAAAATTATAGTTGAAGTAAAAACAAGGAATGATAATATGACAGAAGGTTTAAATAATTTTTTTAGTTTTATATCAACAATTAGAGTACAAGATATTATAGATATACTTATTGTTGCCGTAGCAATTTATAAAATATATATTCTTATTAAAGAAACAAGGGCAGAACAATTAATGAAGGGAATTTTAGCTATTTTCTTTTTCTCTATAATAAGTGATATTTTAAATTTATATACAGTTTCATGGATTTTAAAACAGGCATGGACTGCAGGTTTTGTATTAATAATTGTTGTTTTTCAGCCAGAATTAAGGAGAATGTTAGAGTATATAGGTACAAGTAATCTTTTTAAAAAATCCTTTGTAGATCTACAATATGATGCAGCAAAGCGTAACTCTACTGAAATTACTCGAGCTGTAGCTTCTTTAGCGAGACAAAAAATAGGAGCATTAATAGTATTTGAACGTAGAACGGGTTTAAATGAAGTAATAGAAACAGGAACTTTACTAAATGCTGTAATTTCAAGTGAATTATTAATCAATATATTTATTCCTAACACTCCATTACATGATGGGGCAGTTATTATTAGGGAATCTACTATAAAAGCTGCATCATGTTTTTTACCTATGTCTGAAAATCAATCTATTTCTAAGGAATTAGGTACTAGACATAGGGCTGCATTAGGAATTTCGGAAAAGTCAGATTGTTTATCTGTTGTAGTTTCTGAAGAAACAGGAACAATTTCAATTGCTGAAAAAGGAGAATTACAAAGATATATTGATGTTGAAACATTAGAAGACATTTTAATGAAATTTTATAATGTAAATAATGAGGAAAGCGTGAATGACTATGAAGAGTAGATTGAAAAATAATTGGCATTTAAAATTAATTTCTTTATTATTTGCAATTGGACTTTGGTATTATGTAGTTATGGATAAAAACCCTACAACTACAGCTAACTATAAGAATATAGAAGTAACAATAAAAAGTGAAGATTATTTAACAAAAAGGAACTTGGCTATTGTCGATCCAATAGAACCAGTTGTAAATGTTGAACTTAGAGGGACAATTAAGAAATTAAATGAAATTAAGCGTTCGGATATTATTGTAACTGCAGATATGTATGGAGTAACAGGGGATTCAGCAGAAATTGATTTAAAATATACAGTACCTGATGGAGTAACTATAGTTAATAAATCTCATGATAAGATGACCTTTAAATTTGATGAAGAAGTAGAAAAATCATTTCCTATTAAGGTAGATACAATAGGAGAACTTCCATCTAATAATATGCAGTTAATAGAAGCTGAACCTGTACCGAAAGAAGTAAAAATAAGCGGTTTTAAAAAGGAAGTTGCAAAAATAGATAAAGACCAAGTTAAAGTAACATTGGACTTGTCCGTAATAACAGAAAGTGGTAAAATCACCAAAGATATTGAAGTATATGATAGAAATGGTGATCCAATGAAGAACTTAATAATGGATAATACAAAGGCTACTGTTAATATTTATATTTCTAGTAGTAAACAGGTTTCTATTAAACCAGTTGTTAAAAATGAACCTGAAAATTTTTCAATGTCAGATTTAAAACTAAGTAAGGATAAAGTAACTATACTTGGTGAAGAGAAAATATTGAAGAATATTACTGAAGTAAATACAGAGCCAATAGATTTACAAGGTATTACTAGTAATGCTACTTTAAAAGTTAAATTGGATTTACCTGAAGGCGTAACATTATTAACAGGAGAAAATGGAGAAGAAACGATAGATGTGCAAATAATTACACATTCAGAAGAAACAGGTGTTACTAGTAAAAGGTTAGTTAAAGAACTTTCAGAATTAAAAATATTAAACAATGATGAAAATAGTGGTGTTTTATTTCCAAATAGCGAAAATGATATAGATATTGATATATATGGAGCTGAGGAAAAAATAAAAAATATTAAAGTAGATGATATTATTTTAAGTATCGATATTAAAGGGTTAAAACAAGGCAAACACGATGTTACTATTCAAGCAGAAAGTATTGAGGGAGTAGATAATATTATAATTAGTCCTTCAAAAATTACTATTGAAATTGAATAATATCATAGGAGGAAAAATGGGAAAATATTTTGGAACTGATGGAATAAGAGGAGTGGCAAATAAGGAATTAACTCCAGAATTAGCTTATAAAGTTGCTAGAGCGTCGGCATATAAATTAAATGAAGACAATAACAAATTAATAATAATTGGAAAAGATACTAGAAAATCAGGAGATATGTTAGAAAGTGCCTTAGTAGCAGGTTATACATCTATGGGATATAATGTATATCTACTAGGGGTAATACCAACACCAGCTATTGCATACTTAACTAAATATTATGGTGCAGAGGCGGGAATAGTTATTTCAGCTTCTCATAATCCAGCTGAGTTTAATGGAATAAAATATTTTGGTAGCGATGGCTTTAAATTACCTGATGAAGTAGAAGAAGAAATAGAAAACATTATAGAAAATTATAAAAAAATAGATGTTAGACCAATAGGTAAGGATTTAGGTACAGTTGAATTTAAAGAAGATGCTAAGGAGTTATATTTAGAATATTTAAAATCAAGAGTAAATCTTGATTTAACAGGAGTAAATATTTCACTTGATTGTGGCAATGGAGCTACTTATGAAATAGCACCTAGATTATTTAAAGATTTAGGAGCGAATGTTACTGCAATTCATACAGAACCAAATGGACTTAATATAAATTTAAATTGTGGATCAACTAATCCAGAAGAAATTGAAAACCTTGTGAAAAAAACAAAGTCTGATGTAGGTTTTAGCTATGATGGTGATGGCGATAGACTTATAACAGTTGATGAAAATGGTAATACATTAGATGGAGACCATTACTTAGCTGCTTGTGCTTATCATATGAAAAACAAAGGAACCTTAAAAAATTCCGGAGTAGTAGGTACGGTTATGACTAATATTGGTTTAGATGAATACTTAAGCAAAATAAATGTAGAGTTGAAAAAATCCAATGTTGGTGACAGATACGTACTAGAAATAATGAGAAAAGATGGCTATTCTCTTGGGGGAGAGCAATCTGGTCATATAATTTTTTTAGACGATAATACAACAGGTGATGGAATGTTATCCTCCTTAAAGATTTTAGAAGTAATGCTTGAATCTGGAAAAAGGATGTCTGAATTAAATGAATTAATGATAACCTACCCACAAGTATTAATAAACGCTAAAGTTTCTAATGAAAATAAGAACAATTATAAAAAAGATGAATTTATTTTAGAGGAAATAAGAAAATTAGAAGAAAAATTTAATGGAGAAGGAAGAGTTTTAATTCGACCTTCGGGAACAGAGCCTTTAGTAAGAGTAATGATAGAAGGTAAGGACCAAAATGTTCTAAGGAAAGAAGCGGAAAAATTAGTAAAAATAATTGAGGACAGATGTTCTTAGGAGGAAGTATGCAAGATTATATTTTAATAGCTGATTCAAGCTGTGATTTAAATAAAAAGTTAAGTAAAGAAGTTAAGGTTGAATTAGTTCCTTTTAATATAGATGTTAATGGAGAGACTTTTGTAGATGATGGTAAAACGGATTTAAAAAAATTTATGAAAAATGTTGATGAAAGTAAAACAGCACCAACAACTGCAGCTCCTTCACCTAATTTATTTATGGAAAAATTTAAAGAGAAAAAAGAAATTTTCATTGTAACAATATCCTCGAAATTAAGTGCAACTTACAACAATGCTACTTTAGCAAAAAATATGTTTCTAGAGGAAAATGAAGCAAAAATACATGTATTTGATAGTAAAAGTGCCGCTTCAGGAGAAACCTTAATAGCTCTAAAAATAAAGGAATATATTGAAGCTGGTTTAAATTTTGAAGATATAGTAAGTAAAGTTGAAGATTTTATAGAGAATATGAAAACATATTTTATTTTAGATAAATTTGATACACTGGTAAAAAATGGAAGAATGTCAAAATTTACAGGAACAATAGCAAAAGCTTTATCATTTAAACCTGTAATGGAGGCAGATAACGGACAAATAGGTGTTTTTGCTAAAACCAGAGGCTATAACAATGCTGCAAATAAATTAGTTGATACAATAGCAGAAACCTATGATAATTTTGAAAATAAAACATTAATAATAGCTCATTGTGATGCAGCTGATAGAGCCAAGAATTTAAAAAATAATGTAAGTAAAAGATGTAATTTCAAAAATATAGAAATTGTAGAAACAGGAATGCTTTCCTCTGTATATGCAAATACAGGAGGAGTAATAGTAGCTTTTTAAGGAGGGTTATGACTAAAAAAGTAATATTAGGTATGAGTGGTGGCGTTGATAGTTCAGTTTCAGCGCTACTTTTACGAAAACAAGGATATGAAGTTGCTGGTGCAACTATGAATATGATTCCAGAAGGGGAATTATTTAAAGAAAAGTATTGCTCATTGGCCAATGCTACAGAAGAGGCAAAATTAGTAGCAAAGGATTTGGGAATAGAACATTATATTATAGATTTAAAGAAGGAGTTTGACCAAGCTGTTATTGAAAGTTTTGTAAAGGAATATTCACTAGGCTATACGCCAAACCCTTGTGTTAGATGTAATAAATATATTAAATTTGGTGAATTTTTTAAAGAAATAAAAAAACTTGGTGGAGATTTTATTTCTACAGGTCATTATGCAAAGGTAGAATACGATAAAGATAAAAAAAGATATTTGTTAAAAAAAGCCAAAGATGCTAAAAAAGATCAAACATATTTTTTATATAATTTAAATCAAGAGGTATTAAAGGAGGTAATATTTCCTTTAGGGGATTTAACAAAAGATGAAGTTCGAGAAATAGGTGAAAAAAGTGGGATTGTAACCTATAGTAAAAAAGATAGTGAAGAAATCTGCTTTATTAATGAAGATGACCATGGAAATTTCATAAAAACAAGAAATCCCAGTGTAGTTGGTGTAGGAAACTTTATAGATGAAGATGGTAATATACTAGGTAAACATAAGGGAATTGTATATTATACTATTGGACAAAGAAGAGGTCTAGGTATTGCCTTAGGAAAAAGGGTATTTGTTAGTAAAATTAATCCTATAACAAAGGAAATAACCTTATCTGATGATGAATCTCTGTATAAAAAATACATTGAAGTAAGAGATTATAATTTAATTTCAGTAGATGATATTAAAAGACCATTGGAAGTAACTGTGAAAATTAGACATGGAGTTAATGAATATAAGGCTATGGTTACTCAAGAAGAAGATAAATTGCTTATAGAATTTGAAGAACCTGTTAGAGCTCCTTCTAGAGGACAATCTGCTGTAATGTATGATGGAGATATTGTTGTAGGTGGAGGTATAATTGAAAATGTCTGGTAATATAAAAACAATAGGAATAGTTTCTGCACTAAATACTGAAATTAGAGCTTTTAAAGATGTAATTTCAAATATAGAAGAAAAACGAATAGGCAGACATCTTTTTTATTTAGGAGATTATGAGAATAAAAAAATTATTTTTACAGATTCAGGCGTAGGTAAGGTAAATGCTGCTATAACAAGCCAAATATTAATAAATGAATTTAAACCTGATTTTATTATTAATACTGGTATTGCAGGCGGATTAAATGAAAAATTAAGTCATACTGATTTAGTTGTTGCCAATGAACTAACCTATCATGATTTTGACTCAAGATTATTAGAAAAATATTCTCCTTACATTAAATCATTTAAAGCAGAAGAAAAGTATTTGGAAATTGCAAGAATGGTTTTAGAAAATAAAAAATATTTTGAGGGACTGGTTATTACAGGAGATCAATTTATTACCGATTCTTCCAAAAAAGAAGAACTTATAAATAATTTTAATGCTTACTGTGTTGAAATGGAAGGGGCAGCAATTGCTCATACAGCCTACTTAAATAATATTCCCTTTATGGTAATAAGGTGTATTTCAGATTTAGCCGATGATGACGGTGACGATGATTATGATGATTTTGAAATTATAGCAGCAGATAAGGCTAGTAAATTTACCTTGGAATTTATAAAAAAATTATAAAATTCATATATGCTTTGCATATATGAATTTTTTATGTTTAAATTTAATTTTTAATAGTTATTTTTCTTATTAAAGGATTTGATATTTTCTTATACCAAAAATCAATTAAGGGACCATTGAAAAATGCATTTATAACAGTACCAATTCCTACAGGTCCTCCAAAAATCAAGGCAGAAATCATAAAGATGATATCTTGAGCCATTCGTATATACTTGTACTGAATATGGCTATAATCAGTTATTACGAGGGTTATGGCATCGTAAGGAGCAACACCTAAGTCAGCTGAAATATAAAAGGCAACTCCAAAAGTGAAAAATATAGTTCCCAATATTAAGAATAAAACCTTAAAAGGAAAGGTTAAATCAAAAAAAATAATATTGGATATGAGTTTAGTAAAATAATCTATTAAAAAACCAATGGAGACCATTGTTATTAAAGTACCAGGTCCAATATACTTTCTTCCAAAAATAAAAATAAAAAATAAAAATATAAGATTTAATATAAATTGATAGGTTCCTAAAGAGAGCCCAAATAAAGAACCAATAGCAATATTTGAGGCAGTGTAGGTATCGACTCCTACTTGGCCAACATTTAAAATAGCCGCTCCTAATGCAATAATAAGTACGCCTGATATAGAGAATATAATCTTTATAAATGTTTCTTTATTACTCATTTTATCACTTCCTTTAACTATATTAGCATCTCAAATTAGCTAGTAGTTGTCAAATTATTTAGTATTAGAATTTTAAGCTAGTTATAAAATATTTTTTAAAAGTTATGTATAGAAGTAATTAGAATAGTAAGAAAGTATAAAATCTATAAAAATAGGTAAAATTACTTTAAGGATTACTGTGAAGGGTATTAAGAAGAAAGGAAGATAGTTAAACTAGGAAATAAGAGCATGTTAATTTATTAGCTAATATCTATAAGAGAATAACTTCTTACAGATAAGTTAAAATAGTATAAGATTTTAATGAACATAGATTGAATTAATTTAATAATATTAGTAAGATAGATATTGTTATACTATAATGAATTGTAAAATAAAAAATAAAGGAAAAAACATGACAAGATATTTAGAATATACATTAAGATATTTAATGATAATATTTGCTTTTGTATTTGCCATTTTAAATAAGAGTATGTCATTATTAAATTTTTCTGTATTATTACTGTATATTGTTTTTTTCCATCTTACAAATTATGAAAAATTTAATGTAAATATAAAAATTGTTTTAATATTGTTGGAGATCTTACTTGGTATATATTTAGCTAGGGGAAATATTTTCATTATTACCATATATATGGTCAATCCAATATTAGATATATTAAAGGAATTAAATATACCTATGGCTCTTTTGTATTTACTTTCTATAGTCGTAATAGCTATCTATTACTTAAGATTGAATTTTGATATATATAAAATATTTAGTTTTATTATTGTTTTTATTTTTTCTGTTACTCTAGGGTATGCTTTAAGACAGAATAAAAAAATAAAAATAATGGAGAATAAAATTGATGAATTGATTTTAGACAAGAAAGAATTAATTAATGAACACAGAAACAAGGATATTCTTCTAGAAGAAATTTATACAAATAAAGAAAGAAATAGAATATCTAGGGATATTCACGACAGTGTTGGTCATAGACTTTCAGCAATAATAATTCAATTATCAGCAATAGAAAAAATAGCAAAAATTGATGGAGATAAAGCAGCAGAATTAAGTGGTAATTTAAGAAATTATGCAACAGAAGCACTAAATGATATACGAAGGGTCCTAAGGAGGATAAAGCCACAAAATGTTGGTAAAGACGAACTAATAACCCTAATACAAGAAATAATAAATCAAAACTCTAAGTTAACTGGCTTAGATATTAAATTCAAATTTTCTTCTAAAAGGTATTCTGTTCCAAACAATATAGAAGAGGTTTTTCTAAATGCAGTAAGGGAATTTATTTCCAATAGTATTAAACACGGAAAAGCTTCTTTAATCTATATTAATTTATTTTATAAAGAAGATGAAATAATTTTAAGTATGAGAGATAATGGTATTGGCTCAGAAAAAATAGTAAAGGGAGTTGGATTAACAGCCCTAGAAGAAAGAATTAAGGAAAATAAAGGAAGTTTAACAATAGAAACAGGAAAACAAAAGGGGTTTTCTGTTAATATAGCTTTTTATAGAGGTAAATATGATAAAAGTAATGTTAGTTGATGATGAAAAATTAATAAGGGAAGGTTTAAAAATATTAATTACATTAGATAATGAAATAGAAGTTGTTGAAGAGGCAAGTTCAGGAAAAGAAGCATTTGAAAAATTTAAGGAAAAAGAAATAGATGTAATTCTCCTAGACATACGTATGCCAGAATCAAATGGTATAGATGCTATTAGATTAATTAATGAGTATGGAAAAGGAAATACAAAAATATTAATTCTTACAACATTTAAAGATACAGAATATATAAACGAAGCAATAAGTTTAGGAGCTTCTGGCTATTTATTAAAGGATAGTGATCCAGAATCCATAATAGGTGGAATAAAATCGGCCTATTATGGAAATGTAGTTTTAAACAGTGAAGTGTCTGAAATAATCTTAAATAGTAAGAATTCAAATAAAAAAGAAATAAATATAGATAATTACAAGATAACAAATAGAGAATTAGAAATAATTAAACTTATAGCTGAAGGCTACAGCAATCAAGAAATTGCTAACCAATTATATTTATCTGTAGGAACGGTTAAAAACAATATCTCCTCAATTCTTCAAAAATTAGAACTAAGAGATAGGACCCAAATAGTAATATTTGCTTATGACAACAATTTAAGATAAGGCTAAACCATGACTAAAGTCATGGTTTTTTAGTTACTAAAGGCAGTATTTAATTTAATAATAATCTAGTAATATATAACTTAGGAGGTATTATATGAATATTTTAAAAGTAGAAAAAATAAATAAATCTTATGATAATAAAAAAGTTTTAAATAATGTAACTATGGAAGTAGAAGAAGGGGATTTATTTGGATTAATTGGGCCAAATGGAGCGGGAAAATCAACTTTAATACAAATAGTTTGTGGATTACTGGGACAGGATTCTGGAAGTATAGAATTATTTGGCATGAATTATAAGAATAACAGCATAGGAATAAAGAAAAGAATAGGTCTTGTTCCTCAAGAATTAGCGATTTTTGAAAACTTAACAGCCAAGGATAATTTAGAGTATTTTGGAAGAATGTATGGACTAAAAGGGAAGGTTTTAAAAGAGAGAATTACAGAAGTTTTGGAACTAATAGGACTTGACCCTAAAGATAAAAAACAAGTTCAAAAATATTCTGGTGGAATGAAAAGAAGATTAAACTTAGGTTGTTCTGTTTTACATAAGCCAGACCTTCTGATTTTAGATGAACCAACAGTAGGTGTAGATGCACAATCTAGAAATAATATATTTGATTATTTAAGAAAAATTAATAAAGAAGGTACAACAATAATTTATACATCACATTATATGGAAGAAATAGAAGCCTTATGTAATAAAATATTTATTATAGACCTAGGTGAAGAAATTGCTTATGGTGAGAAAAGTGAGTTAAAGACAATGTATGGAAGTAGTTCAATATTAACTATATATTTAGATAGGATTGAAAATGGAATTCAAGAGGAACTGAATTTAATAACTGGTGTTTTAAATAGTGAAGTTGATGAAAATAAAATAATAGTTAAAGTAAATAAGAAGGAACTAAACTTTACAAATATATTTAAACTAATAGAAAATAGAAATTTAACAATAGAAAACTTTACCATAAAAGATTCAAACCTTGAAGAAATATTTCTTAATCTTACTGGAAAGAAACTAAGGGATTAGGTGATTTTATGATAATAGCAACTCTTAAACAATTTTATAGTACTATAAAGAAAAATTTTGCAAGCTATTTCTTTACATTTTTAGTTATGCCTATTGGGCTTTCCTTGTTACTTTCAAATGCAAATACCAGTTTATTTTCAGGGGAAATTGAAATAAACCCATTAAGTATAACAATTAAGGATAAAGACAATTCAGAGTATTCTAAACTATTAGAAAAAATATTTAAAGATAAAGAAATGAAAAAATTCTTTAAAGTTGAAGACAAAGGAGATTATTTAATTACAATCCCTGAAGAATTTGAAAATGAAATATTAGAAAATGGTAAATTTAATATAACAATTGAAACTATAGAAGATAATTCTAGTATATATGGTTTGGAAACAATAGAAAGTATTTTAAATTCAGTAGGTAAGGGAATAGTAAAATCAATAGAAAATAATAAAATATCGGAATCATTAAGTGAAGTAAATTTAAAAGCACAAGTTTTTAACGATTTAACGCAAATGCAAAATACTGTCTTTTTAGAAAATAAAAAAATAGAATCATCATCAAAATTAACAAGTCAAAGTTTTTATGCAATGACATTAATGCAGTTTTTATTTTTAAACTATCTTTTATCTGCAGTAGTAAGTAGTAAAAAACTATCAGAAACAACAGCGCTTTTTCAAAGAATAGATATGCTACCGGTAAATAAAATTAAGTACAAATTAGTAGATACATTGGGGGATTCTTTTATACTAGTACTTTTTGCCCTTATTTACATGTTAATATATAGAATTTTAGCTAAGGCATTTATGGAAAATTTCGGTATGTATATATTATCAATACTAGTTATTTCAATAACAGTAGGCTTTATAATATTTCTATTAAATAACATAAAAAAAGAAGTTGCGATGATTTTAGCAAATATAGCAATGTATTTACAATTGGTTTTTGGTGGTATGATAGGACCTGTTGATAAATTATTTTCCGGAACTATAATGGAAAAACTAAGTAATATTAATTTAAATGTAATATTCTTAGATCCTTTAATGAGTGCTTTTAATAATAATATTTCATTAAAAACATTTATTCCTCATATAATAGTAATAATCATATGTATTATTATTTCACTAATTATTATAACAATTAAAGAAAAAGAAAGAATAGGGGGTAATTATGAAATTATTAAATAATTATTATGCAAATATAAAAAGACTAATAAAAAGTCCAAAGATTTGGTTCATTTTTGTAATTGTGCCTGCTTTCATGTACTTACTATATTTCTTTATGTTTAATAATAGCGGAATGTCTTATAATACTTATGGAATAGTAGTAGAAGACACTGGAAATAAATATGAAGAACTACTTGAGGTTTTTGGAGAAAATCCTAATATAATAAAAAATAGACAAGAGGCAACTAAGCTATTGGAAAACTATGATGTAAGTATAGTTTATTTAATAGGGGAAAACTTTTCAAAGGATTTAGAAAACAATAAATTCCCTAAAATTGAAAAACTATTTGTAGATGATTCAGGTGTGCAAATAGAAGATAAATTGATTAACGACAAAATAGGTGAATTATTAGAGAAAAACTATCTTAAAACGAATAATATAGATGTTGAGTCTTTAAACATACAATCTGAAGTAAATATTAAAACTGTAAATAATAAAACAGATGTAAATGGATATTCTTTGATTATTTTAATGTTATGTTGCTTTTTTATAATATCTTTTATAGGTCAAATAGGACAGGATATTATAAATATAAGTAAGACAAGAGTTTTAAGTAGAATATTGATTTCACCAAATAAAAGCTTTACAAATATATTTGTAATATTTTTAAGTTATTTAACCTTAGTAGGGACTATATTTACTATAATGACAGCAATAGGGTTTAAGGTTCTACAAACAGAAAACATGGAATATTTTAGATTAATTTTAATGATATTTTCAATTTCTGCCTATTCATTATCATTTGTAATATTAATTACCAGACTAGCTAAAAAAGAAATAGTACTTTCAATGGTACCCCTTGTAGTAGGAATAATGTTTTTTATAACATCAGTACTATATTTTAATAATGTTAATATTCCTAATTGGGCTGAGTATTTATTTTACTTAAATCCTTTATATTGGATTATAATAACAGTAGAAACAAATAATTTAATTAATTTAATTCCAATATTGCTTATGACCCTTGTATTATTAACGTTTGGTAGCAATAAATTGGAAAAAATGCAAAATATTTAAAAAAACTTTAAAAAAAAGCTTGCATTATTTTAAAATCTGTATTATAATAAAAAAGTCGTCAGTTGATGATGACTTCGTCGGGGTGTGGCGCAGTCCGGTAGCGCACGTGGTTTGGGACCATGGGGCCGGGGGTTCAAATCCTCTCACCCCGACCATCTGTATACCCGACTTTTCGATTGAAAGGTTGGGTATTTATTTTTATGTTCATAGTGTCATCAAATAATTCTACTTGGTATATAAATATACTGAGTAGAGTTTTTTTATCCTCATTTGTAAGATTTTTAAAATCGTTAAATTGATACATAAATCCCCTTATTTCATCTTTAGAGTATGGAATATGTCTTAAAATTCAATAATTGCTCTCCAATGGCTTTTTTACGCTTCTGTATGCTATTGTTTTTATCAACGATACCTTGATTCATAACACCATTTAAAATTGCATTATTTAAAACTTCTTCCTCAGTATCTAATTTTTTTAATTGCTCTTTTAATACAAGAAATTCTTTTTCCTGACCTGATATAGTAGTTGTTAAATGTTCATATAATTTATCTATATATTTATCAATTAGTAAAATATTATTTCTTTGTGCATATTCTTCAATTGCTCTTAACTGTGCATCAATACTTTCTTCTCTTTGATTATCACTAGAAAATCTAGCATATGCCACTGCTTTTTTCATTGTTCCTTCTTAATAAAAGTAAAGGATATATGGTATATTATAGTTGTTTAGACTAGGGCATATACCATATATCCTTTTTTATAAATTATTCATGCTGTAACATGAGGGGCTTTTTATTTTATCTATCTAATAGAGTCTTCTATCATTTTAACAAAATCTGTATTCAATTCTTTCAATGATTTTATTTTATTGGTTGCAGTATCATAATCTTTTTTATACTTTAAATACTCATCATACAGATCATTTTTTGTAACAGTTTTGTCTTGTCCGTTGTAGACTTTTATTTCATCAATTCCAAATACAACACTATTCTTGTATGTTATGGAATCTTTATTTACTATAAACTTATTAGCTGGGTGGCCAGAGCCAACTCCACTTGTTAAAAAAGTGTATATATTATTATCTTTTATCTCGTAATAAAATTCCATATAGTCTAGATTTCTACTTTCAAACACTCTTTCATCTGAGATACTAGTCATCAAAAACGCCTGTAAACCCTTATCTAATTTATCAAAATTATTTTCAACTGGAGCCGGTGTTGGTGCAAGTTCACCTCTTAACTCCTTTTCTATATTTTTAGAAACAGATTTTTCTCCTCCAACTATAATTACATTTTCAATATTAGGATTATTGTTGATGTAATTTTTAGTAGCTTCACTAAAGTTGGTTGGATGAGTTAATAATATTGCTCCATTATTCATGCTTGCAACTGGTGCAGATGCTAAAGCATCAGGAAATTTTGTTCCGTCTACTAGAACAATTGTGTCTATATCTATATTGAAATTTTCCTTATAAGAATCTGCAACTCCTACAGCAGTAGCGTATCTGTCTTTTCCAGCAAATCTATAAAAACTTGGGAAGTCAAAAGAGCTAATATCTATATATGGGATTGAGTTTGTTCCTCCAAAAATCATATAAGGTTTCATTGTAGATTTGTAAGGAAGTAAGGAAGTTGTAGAACGAACACCATCTCCACGGTCGAAATTAAATTGACCTACTAATGGGGCTGCAGATAAGGCATCAGCAAAATGGTTACCATCTATTACAGCAATTCCGGATTCTTCAACTTCTTTTTCAGTAATAGGATTTCCAAGAAGTTTAAATCTAGTAGTGGCTATTTTTTTTGCTGTACCCAATCTGTCATTTCCAGCCAATCTTTCAACAGAAACTCCTAGTAGTTTTAGAGAGTTTTCAACACCAGCAGATATTGTAGAAGTTCCTCCTAATAAATATACTTTCTCAACTTCCAGTCTTTTAATTTCGCTAGAAACTACACTTGGAAGGTTATCTTTTCCGACCAATAGAATTGGAGCTTCTATTTGAACTGCTAGAGTGCCTCCAACTAATGCATCTGCAAACTTCTCTCCACTTGCTACAACTGCGTATTTTGATTTGTCAAAAGTTGCCTTACTAGCTTCTACTGCTGTCTCATATCTTCCTGCACCTGCAATTCTTGTTACATTTAACTCTCTTGTATCAGCTAAAGACGTAACTGGAATTAAAGATGATACAGTTAAGGTTGTAGCCAATACTAAACTTAAAATTTTCTTTTTCATAAATTCCTCCAAATATTATTTGTTTTATATTTTAATCAGGCAAAATGCCATGATCTCCATATTCTGTAGCAATTGTAAAATAACTATCATCAGCAACATCGTATTCTTCTAAATATCCATTATTATTTATTCTAAAAGTAGTGATTGTGGTAACGTTTAATCCATCAATACTATCTTGTTTTATTACAGCGTTCCATTGAAATCCATCATGGTCTATTAGTATCATATAAGGACTTTCAGTTAAAAAAGACCATTCAGGAGTAGATTCCCTATATTTAAGAACGCTAACAACCCAATCTTCAAATTGATTATGGGTTAAATCTTTTGTGTTAATTGAATTAGTAAAGGCATTATCTGAAGAATTATCAGTTTTTTCTATAGTTGAAGCTTCAGTCACCTCTGTTATTTCTATTATTTCAGTTGGATTAGTGGCTTCTGTTGATTCAACATTTTCGGTATTAATTGCATTCGTTTCTAAATTATTGTCTTTATTTAAATCGTTCTTATTACTACAAGCAGATAGATTAAAAACAATAATTAGAATTAAGATTAATAATTTCTTTTTCATTTTATCCTCCTATTATAACTTGCTAGAATTTATTAAAAATGTCACCTTGAAAGGTTATTGCTCTATCTATAATTTTAAGGCTAGAAAGCTCATCATTAAAACAAACCATTGTTTCATATTTTGGGTTTTATGATTTTAAAACAACAATATTTTTATCTTTTATATGTTTTACTCTTTAGAATAGCTTCATCACCAATTATAATTGCGGCAATTCACGGTTATTTTCTATAGCTTGTTTTATTATAAATATAACATCTCCATCTTGGATTTTTGTGTTTATAATATTCATACCCATAGTTTTTAGTCAAAAATCTATAAGTATATATGTGTCAACTTACCATAGCTTTCTTTATCTTCATCAGCATAGATAGGTTCTTCATATGCTATTTTCCTCAACAAAGGGATTTTCTTTTTATAAACTGTTCTTTTACTGTAACTTACTTTATTAAATATTATATCGTTTTTTACATCTAAATTATAAAACTTAATAAAAATACGGAAATCTGTTAACAAATGAGAATGCAGAACTTAGGGATAGGCTACTCTAAATAGGCTAGCTTTATACTAAACATGATAGAAACTAAATAATAAGAAAAAAAGAAACAAGATAAACTTATTAATAGTAATAATAAATACTATTTGATTTAAAGAAGGGAGATTGATTTGAGAAAGATTAATAAAAATCATATTATTATTTTTAATATATTGTTATTAATATGGTTTAGTTTAGATATGATAGGGTTTAAAATAGGTGGAAAAGAATTAGTTTCTCAAGTTTGGAAAGAAGATGGAATATTCTTTATTATATATTCACTAAGTTTTTTTATATTGAACACTATAACAGGTATAAAAGTATTGATAACAGTATTATCTATTTGGCTTATTACTCAATTTTTAAGCCATGAATTATATACAATAGTTGGTGAAGGGGAAGGTAAAATAAGGTTTTTTTAAATACAATAAAAGTATTTGAAAGTTCATCTAAATATATACCGGACTTATACCATATTATTTTATATATACTTATACTACTAGTCTTAATTACAGCAGTAATATATTTTTATGATTTAAGGAAATTAGATTAATAAGTAAACCCCCTAAATTCAGAAATGAATTTAAGGGGTTAAATATATTGATATAGAAACAAAGTAGTAAGTTATAAATAAAAACAAATTTAGTCCACAACTAGAGAAAATATTTGTAATTGTTAAAGCTTATTTTATACATGATTTCTGACTATTATTATAATTAGTTATATAGATAATTTTTGTTATTATCAAATACTTTAAAAACATCATCATAAAATAATATAGCTTCATCTTTTAATAAGGAGCAAACTAAGTCAAATTCATTTTTATCAATAAGTAGATATCTATTATTAATATCCTTTAATAGTAATTTTTCCATGCTACCTCCTATGGATTATTATTAGTTTAGTATTCTTAATTATAACATTAATAGTGTGTTTTTTTATAATTTATACTATAAAAAAACTTACTGTATTTTTTAATAAACTAAAAAATTCTTCATTAATAGATTACAGGACTTTGTTTATTATTAATAATAAGTTATGATTTATATGTTAATAAATTTAAAACAGAGGGAAGAGAACATAGGAGAATTGAGAATGAATAATAATATTTATGTTTTTAAAATAGGTTATATAGATAATAGGAGCTACTTAGTAAAGGAAATAGAAGAAGGGAGATTACGTCAGGGCTGGGGAGCTATGTTTGATGACAAAAAGCCAATGGCAATTTTTTATGGAAAGTTTAAATTTCTTCAAGCCTGGAAGGATAATTGGCCTTTAGACAAAACAGACCCTAAAAGAATTAACGAGATATTTTCTCAACTGTTATTAATGAACGATTTTAAGAAAGGTGACATATTAGTAGTTCCTAATATGCCGGAAGACAATTATTTTAAATTACTAAAGGTTACAGATGCCTACCGTTTTGAATATAATACCGGTAAGGAAAAAGAAATTGATGATTATAGGCATATTGTACCAGTAAAGGAAGTAGCCACTATTTCTTTTGACTATGATAGTAATAGTGAGATAATCTTTAAAGAGATTGGTTTAAATGAAAAAAACATCTATAAGCTAGATTCAGAAGAAATTTTTAAGGCTATAAATAATTTGATTTTAGAATTTAATTTAAAGTACTAGGAAGTAACAATGTCTGACAATATAAGAGAACTAATGGAAAAATTCCAAGTTAGAAAAAACTATGAAGATAAAAGTAAGTTTATTAATTGGCTGCAACAAATTATTAAAGCTATGGATTATGACTTTAAGATTGATAAGTATAGCTCTAAAGGTAGAAATTTAATAGTAGGAGATGTTAATAATGCAGAAGTTATTTTAACAGCCCATTATGATACTCAAGTGAATTACTTTCTTCCTATGTTTATGGGAATGAATTGGCTAGGATTTATTATAGGTCAATTATATATTTTGTTTATTATTTTACTACCGGCAATTTTAATAGATTTGTTTTTTAAAAATATTTTTAATTTAAATATACCAAATATTTTTATAGTTCTAATTGTTGTACTTACATTTATTTATACTCAAACAGGACTTGCAAATAAAAATACTCTTAACGATAATACTTCCGGTGTAGCAACATTAATTAATATTATGGAAAACTTAGATGATGTTTATAAAAATAAAGTATGTTTTGTATTTTTTGATCAAGAGGAGCTAGGACTAATAGGTTCAAGTAAATTTCAAAAGAGATATGGGAAATTTATAAAGAATAAGCCATTAATTAACTTTGATTGTGTAGCTAATGGGGATAATTTGTTTTTTATTGGAAAAAAAGATTTTAGAAATTCTATCTTTAATAATACCTTAACAAGTTCAGTAGAGAAGATAATGGAAAATAATATATACGGTAAAAAGTATGTAATAGGACCGGCTAATAGATATATTTATCCATCGGATCAATTAATTTATAATAATAGTCTTGCTGTTGCAGCTTTAAAGAAAGCTCCAGTTATAGGATACTATTTAAACGGAATTCATAATTCAAGGGATAAAATTTTTATGAAAGAAAATATTGATTTAATTACAGAAATAATTATAGACTTTATTAAAAAGATTTAAAAAAAGAAGAACCTAGTAAATACTAGGTTCTGTTTCATTTATTTGGAAAATAGAATTACATTTGTTGAATCTTCCTTAATTTCAATACTAATATTATAATTAGTAATCATATCTTTTTCTTTAGATATAATACTATCTAATTTTTCTTCCATTTTAATTGCTAATTCTTCAGCAGTTCCTGAACTTGTACCGTCTTCTAGAAAGGCATGTATTTTAATAGAGTTATTTTCCACATCTATATTAAAATCTCTAATTTCTGCATAAACATCAATATTTCTAAATTCTTCTTTCATTTTGTTTTCAATACTAGTAGTTACATTAGTAGGTATGGATATTTCTTCTTTTGTAGCTTCTTCATTGCTATTCTCAGTTTCTTTTATAGCTTCAGTTTCATTTGTGCTACTTTCGCTTTCCTTTTCTTCTTGTATACTAGCTTGGTTCTCTGTTGTGCTAGTTGTATTTTTAGAACTATTACAAGCGGTTAAGCCTAGTGATAAAATTAAAGTTAATATTAATAATTTTTTTTTCATTTTTCCCTCCAATATTTTATTACAATATAATTCTACCACAAAAAAATACCTATAAAGTTTACAATATATCTAAATCTATTGTATAATTTGGTTTAGTGAAATAATAAAGTATAATATTATGAATAATTAAGGAAAATGAAAGTTGGTGACAATTATAAAAAAACTCGGAATAATAGGTGGTATGGGTCCTTTAGCAACATCTTTATTTATGAAAAGAATAGTTGAAAGAACTCAAGCTTACAAGGACCAAGACCATATAAATACAATAGTTTCAAATCATGCAACTTTACCTGACAGAACTGAGGTAATTAGAAAGAACAAACCGGAAGAATTTCTTAGTAAGATTGATGAAGATATTAAATTAATGGAATTTGCCAAAGTAGATAATATTGCTATTCCTTGTAATACATCACATTTTTATTTTGATGAAATACAAAAAATGACAAATATAAATCTTATTAATATGGTAGATGAAACTATTAAATATATTAAAAATAATACGAATTTTAATAAAGTAGCTGTCCTAGGAACCTATGGTACAATGGGATGTAAAGTTTATGATAAATATGCTTTATTAAATGGTTTAGAGGTTTATTCTTTAACAGATTTGGAAGAAAAAATTTCTGTAGACACTATTTATGATGTTAAAGAAAAGATGATTTTAAAATCTGAAAAATTTAATGAACTCTTAAGAAAATTATCTAAAGAGAATGTAATTTCAATCTTGGCTTGTACTGAACTTAGCTGTCTAGATCTACCGGCTGATTTAAAAAATTATTATATAGATGCAATGGAAGTTCTAGTAGAAAAATCAATTGAATATTCAGGTGGAAAAGTAAAAAGCTAGAGAGTTTTCTCTAGCTTTTAATAGTATTCTTTTAAATCATAGTCATATTTTGATATTTCCTTTTCCCCATTTTCATTTTCAAATTCCAATTCATAAAATATTGGTCTAAATTCTGAAAAGTCAATATCTTCAAAGGATTCTACATCAATGGATTTTAAGGTAGTACCCTTATCTATAGCGTTACAAGTAATTGTAATAATACTTCCAGTGTTATTAGTTAAATCCATACTTAGCTTAGTAATATTGTAGTTACTGTTATTACTTATATCGACTTTACCAAGTCCATTTTCAAATTCTCTTGCAAGGACTATTTCAATATCTTCAGCTTTAGGATGTTTTCCACTTGTATCAACATATTTGTTACTATTATTTGTTTCTACTGTGGTGCTTATATCTGTTTCACTAGATTTTTCTAAATTAGAATTATTTTTATTACATGAAACAATAGTAAGTAATATAAGTATTACTATTAAACTTGAAATTTTATTCTTCATTTTATCACCTACTTGTATTATAACAGGAATTATTTATCTAGAATAGGAAAAATCTCCCTTTTTCTGTCTATTAACTATCATATTTATAAGTATAAGAACACTAGTCATAATTCCTTGTACCAATATTACTTTAAGTAGCATATTAAAATCCATTTTATTACTTGCCTTTATTCCCTCTAAATACCAGTAAGGTGGGAATATTGAAGAAAGTTTAATTAAATACTGTGGCAAAAACTCCTGTGGAACAAATACCCCTGTAATAAAACATAGACTTAGGGAGATAACATTGTTAAGGGCACCGTTATTAGAAGAGTCCTTTGACCTGGAACTTACTAAATAGGCAAGGGCAACCATTGGTATTGTAAAGGCTATTAAATTAATTAAATATAAGGGATATTTTTCCAAACTTGTCTTATTTTTAAACAGTTCCAGTAAAGAAAATCCTAGGCAAACAAATAACATTAATATTAATGATGAAGCATATATGGAAATAATGAACTTATTAAATTTTGTTTTAGAAACTCTTACCCTGTTTTCTACACCATCACGTAAAAAGGAATTATATCCTAAATATATAATAGATAGGGAAAAAAGTATTATTATATAGGTTAGGTAGGTGTAATAAAATTCTGTATTATTTCTAGTAGTGTTATTTAATATTTTAAAGTTTGTATTTTCAGATAATATATTTATACTTTCTTTATTGGAGTTTTCAATATTATATTTTTCTAAAGTAGCATTGGTGTTTAAATATTCGTCTATAGACAGATTTATGGCTGTAGGGGCAACAGAGTCGTCTTTTGCAAAATAGGATAAGTTATTTTCCTTGTCAATAAATAAAACGTAGGCGGTAATATTACCGAATAATTTGTCCTTGGCTTTTTCATCTGAAATATTTTCTTTTGAAACCCTATACTTAGTTTCTAAAAAGTCGATTAAATTTTTGCTTTCACTATTATTTGCCTTGTCAATTACTGTTATATGATAATTTGTGTCTAATGTTTCAACATTGGAACCATTGTTAATACTTAATAATATAGTAAAAAGTACTATATATAAAATTAAAGACCATTTATTTGCAAAAATTATTTTAAAATAGTTTTTAAATGTTTTCATTTTTTCTTCTCCTAGTGGTGAATAATATTAATATTACGAAGATTATAATCAAAGTAAATATATTAAAAAGATTTAATAAATAGCTACTATTATTTTCAAAGTAATAAATGTTTTTGTAGGCCTTAGTAATTACAGTTGCCGGATTAATATATTTTATTATAGGTAATTTTTCTTCTATAACATATGGAGTAGTATTAACCATCATTCCTGCTAAGAAACAGCTAAAGACATAAACAATTGCACTAATATTATACTTACTAGCAAGTTTTACTTTAAGCACCAAGGATATTAACACACCAAATAATAAGCCTAATATTGTTCCCAAGGTTGAAGTAATAATTACTTTAGGTAGGTATTCTATAAGGGAAGCTTTTAATATTAGTAAATAGGCTACAGCAACATATGTTACAAGGAGGGAAAAGGTTAAGGCTCCTAAAAATTGTGAAGTAATCAGTTTAAACCTATTTACAGGTGAAGCCAGTATTCTTTTTACATATTTCATTTCCGATTTTGGATTTAAAACCTCTCCAATGTCTATACCCTGATTTGCAGCAGAAAGGCAGGCCATAGCAAGTATTGTAAAGAAGAATATAAGTGATTCGTTTTTACTGGATGAATCAAATTTATTTTTAATATTATTATCTTTATTATAGGTATCCATAATTTCTTCAGGATTAATATTTATGTCCTTGGCTAAAACTTTTCCATACATCTTACTAATATGGTTGTACATATTTACCGTTTCATAAACTAAAGAGGAATACAAATTATAGTCATTAACAACTACTTCTAAATCTTTATTTCCTTTAATGTAGGCGGTAATTTTTTCTTCCTTTAAATCTTTTTCATAGTTAGAACTTTCAATAATTTTAAAAACTTTTTCCTTACCCGATATTTCAATTTCTTCCAAAGTTTTAGCAACAGTAGTATCTTCAACTGCAATAGGAATTGTTTCAAAAAGATTTTCACTATCTATATTTGCAATTGTTAAGTTAAAAAGTGTTAAAAGTAAAATTGGAAGGGTTAAACTAAAAAACAAGGTGGACTTATTTTGAAATAGTTCCTTCAGTTTTAATTTATAATAATTAAAAACCATTATCTCTTAACTCCCTTCCTGTAATTTCTAAAAAGACATCATTTAATGTTGGAGTTTTAATATTAAGGGAATCATATATAATATTGTTCTTATTTAAATAATTTATTGTATTACTAATAGCTAAATCATTTTCAACAATTATTTTTAAATCATTCTTATTTTTTAATATCTTACTTACACCGCTTATGTTGTTTAATTCACCCATATAGTTTTTATCTATTTTTATATTTGCTATTTCCAAGGAATTTCCTAAACCGACAAATGATTTTAGTTCCTTAGATGTTCCTGTAACTAGAATATGACCTTTGTCAATTATAGAAATTTTATTTGCCAAATATTCCACTTCTTCCATATAGTGGGAAGTATAAATAATAGTAGCTCCTTTTATATTTAATTCCTTAATACCTTCAAGGATTTTATTCCTACTTTGAGGATCAACAGCTACAGTAGGTTCATCAAAAATAATTAATTCCGGTTTATGGGCTATTCCACAAGCAATATTAAGTCTCCTTAGTAGACCTCCACTTAATTTTTTCGGTAAAAATTTTCTAAAATCATTTAATTCTACAAAGTCTATTGCTTCTTCAACATATTGTTTTCTTAATTTTTTATCTTTAATATAAAGACCACAGAAGAAATCTATATTGTCATAAACATTTAAATCGTAAATTATAGAAATATCTTGAGGGATATAACCAATTTTTGCCTTAATATTATTTTTACTTGAATTCATTTTTTCATTAAAAATAAAAATTTCACCTTTTTCATAATTTAAGAGAGAAAGAATACAATTAATTGCTGTAGTTTTTCCCGAACCATTAGGTCCAACTAAACCATATATATCACCATTATTAACAGCTAAATTAAAGTTATTAAGGGCTAGTACCTCTTTATATTGTTTAAATAAATTTTTAACTTCTATCATAAAAACCTCCTAAGTTTTATTGTTAACTATACTTTAAGCTATTTTGTTCTTTCCTAGTAGTGAATAAAATCACTTCTTATATGACATTTGTCACTAAGGTAATTTATATAAATTTCTTATAAGTACAAAGACAAGGCTTATAGATTATGTAAATTTATTAATAAATAGAAAACCTATACTTAAAGAAGTTAATTGGTATAGGGTTTTCTATTTATATTATGAAAATTCTTAAATATATTCTATAATTAAAAGTATTAAAACAAGGTAGGATTTTATGAATAATTATTTTAGCAGTATTTTTATTTGGTTTATTACAACAATATATTTTGTTATAACTCTTCCTTTAGGAAATTCTATTATTCCTTTAATTTCTTTAGGACTATTAAGCTGTGCATATTTATTTAAAAATAAACAAATTAAGTTTTCCATAATGATTATCTTTCTTATATTAATTTACATAGAGATAAAGTTTATTTATTTTGTCCCTTTATTGTTATACAATCTATTAAATCGAGATAATTTAATTAATATTCTTATATTAATTTTTACAACCTTACTTGTTTGGAATGTTTTTAATAAAGAAGAATCTCTCTTTATAATTTTAAATATATTTATAGCAGTATTATTTAAAATGAAAGATATAAAAATAGCTTATTTAGATAATAAATATAGGAATTTTATAATAGAATCTAATGAAAGAAATTTTAAATTGAAAACTGAAAACCAACAATTAATAGAGGAACAGGATAAGGGAATATCCCTTGCAATTTCTAAAGAAAGAAATAGAATAGCAAGAGATATACATGATGGAGTAGGGCATATTATTTCCCGTTCTATTTTACAGGTTGGAGCCTTAATTATAAGAGAAGAAGACAGGGGTAGAATAAATGACTTAAACCTATTAAAAGGTTCCTTAACTGAATCTATGGAAGAATTAAGAAGAAGTTTACATAATTTACAAGAGGATAGTATAAATTTAAAAAATGAATTGGAAAAAATTATTAGAGACTATACTTATTCTGAAATAATTTTCAATTATAATCTTAGTGAAAATAAGGACTTGAATTTTAAATACTCAATTATATATATTATAAATGAATCTTTGAATAATATTATAAAACATTCAAATGCTACTTTAGTGGAAATAAACTTAAGAGAAACAGTGGACAATATTTATATATTAATAAAGGACAATGGAACAAATCAAAAAATTATTAAATATGGTATTGGTTTAAATTCAATTAAGACTAGGGTTGAGGCAATAAATGGTAACTTACAAGTTTCAAATGAAAATGGATTCAGAATTTTTATTAATATAGAGAAAGAGGGAATATGAATATAATAATTATAGATGACGATAAAATGATTACCTATGCATTAAAGACCATAGTTGGGTCAGACAGTGAAATAGAAGTAGTTGGAATTGGCTACGGATATGAAGATGCACTAATATTTTTAGAAAAAGAAAGAATAGATATTGCCTTGTTAGATATTAGAATGGGAGATAAAACCGGAATAGATATTTTAGAATATATTAATAATAAAAATATAGACACAAGGGTCTTATTCCTAACAACTTTTTTAGATGATGAATATATAAAAAAGGCTTTGTCATTAGGTGCTTATGGCTATATTTTAAAAGATGATTTTGAAAATATTATACCTGCAATTAAGGCTGTAAATGCAGGCCAAAAGGTTTTTGGTTCAAATGTCTTAAATACAATATACAATGAAAGAACAAATAAAGAAGAACTTTCAACAATATTAACGAAAAAGGAATTAATTATTTTAAAAGAAGTTGCCGAAGGTTTAAATAACAAAGAAATTTCAAGTAAACTATATTTAAGTGAAGGAACTGTAAGAAATTATATTAGTTTAATTTTAGAAAAACTTGACTTAAGGGATAGAACCCAATTGGCAATTTACTATTTAAATAATAAATAAGACAGGAAAACCTGTCTTATTTAAAAAATTCTAAAAATACCCTATAAATATATTCCTGATCCTTTACTCCGGCTAATTCCCTTATGGAATGCATTGAAAGTATAGGATTTCCAATATCTACTGAATCTATATTTAAATTTTGGCTTGTTATAGGACCGATAGTTGAGCCACCTAATATATCTGAACGGTTTACAAAGTACTGAACAGGAATATTTACACTATTACATAATTGGGAAAAAACTGAAGATGAAACGCCATCACTAGTATAATTCATTCTAGCAGAAACCTTTATAACCGGTCCTTTATTTATTAGTGGTAGGTTAGTAGGGTCATTTTTCTCAATATAATTAGGATGTACTGAATGAGCCTGATCGGCAGAAATTAAAAATGATTTTGCTAATGCAATTTCAAAATCTTCAAAACTACCACCACTTGTAGTAATAATTCTTTTTAAAGTATCCCTTAAAAAAGGAGAACCTGCACCTTGTTTTGTCTGAGAGCCTACTTCTTCGTTGTCAGAAACCAGTATAAGCTTTGTAAAAGCCGAATCTTCTGAATTTAATAAGGCCTCTACACTAGCATGGGCCATTCCAAGATTGTCAATTCTACCAATAGTAAAAAACTCGTTATTATTTCCTAAAAATTCACCCTTTTGTCTGTCATATAGAAACAGGTCAAAATCTAAAATGTTATCAATATCTTCATTTATTTCCTTGGCAATAATATTTAGAAGGTAGTTTTCTTTTTCCAGTTCCTCATTTATTAAGCCAATAATTGGTAAGGTGTCTTTTTGTTTATTATATTTGTAACCATTATTTATTTCACGATTCATATGAATAGCTAAATTTGGTATAATTAGAAGATTTTTATCGATATTAATATTTTTAACTATCGGTTTGAAAATATCCTTTGATTTTAATACGACTCTACCGGCTAAAGACAAAGGCCTATCAAACCAAGTGCTTAATATTGGACCACCGTAAACTTCTGTATTAAGTTTTGCAAAGTGATTTTTTTCAAATATTTCAGGAGAAGGCTTAACTCTAAAAGTAGGGGAGTCACTATGAGAGCCTATAATTCTAAAAAAGTTTTCTTTTAGATTACTTCCCATATGAAAAGCTATAATAGCACTGTCGTTATTTGTTAAATAGTATTTTCCGTTTCTTTTTAAGTTCCATTTTCTATTTCTAGAAAGTTTTGTATATCCTTTTTCTATAAGAGATTTTTCAAAATTATCTATTACATGAAAAACAGAAGGACTATTGTCTATAAAGTTCATTAATTTTTCTGCCATTTTTTTATTATACATACAACACCTCATTAAATTTTTTATCGTATTTATTATAACATTTAATGAAATTTTTATTTAAACATAAAACACAATAGTTTTGAAAAAGATATATTTTAGTAGGCTTGAAGAAGATATAGTATAGTGCTATAATTAAAGTATCTTCGGGGCGAGGTTAAATTCCTCACCGGCGGTAAAGTCCGCGAGCCGTAAGGGTTGAATTGGTGAAATTCCAATACCGACAGTATAGTCTGGATGAAAGAAGAAAGCTGAAAATAAATGCTAATTTGTATATCCAAATGCCCAGAAGTATTATAGGGGCATTTTTTATGTCCTAAATATTTAGGAGGATATAATGAGAAAAAATAATAATTTATCTACAATGATAAAAGTTGCACTACTTGGAGCCATAGCTTCAATATTAATGTTGTTTAATTTCCCTTTGCCTTTTGCACCACCATTTATGAAAATTGATGTTTCAGAGGTGCCGGCAATTATTGCAGGATTTACATTTGGTCCTTTATGGGGATTTATAGTAGTTGTTGTTAAACTTCTATTAAAATTTTTAACACAAGGAACTTTAACGGCAGGTTTTGGTGAATTATCAAATCTAATAGTTTCTTCTTCCTTAGTCGTAACAGCATCATTAATATACAAACGAAAGAAAACTCTTAAAAATGCAATATTTTCATTAACAATAGGGATTATTTTAATGAGCGCATTAGCAACTTTAAGTAATTACTATGTAATATTTCCACTATATGGATTACCAATGGAGACCTTTGCTCCTACTATGGAAAAACTTAATCCTTTAGTTAGTAATGTGCCAACTTTTATTTTATTTTCAATTGTACCGTTTAATATAATTAAGGGTGCATTAAATGCTACGATTTTAGGAATATTGTATAAACCATTATTACCTAGATTAAGTAAAAGTAATGGGTAAGTTAAATTAAGATTAGAGCTTAATAACTTATATTGCCAAAAAAAGAATTATGAAATATACTTTTAGAATCGTAGTAATACGATTCTTTTTTTATAAAATATCCTATAAGGATTGCTTGATTAGGGCATAAGTTTTATACTAGTATAATGAGGTAGATTATGTTTAAATATATTTCAAAAAACGAAAAAGATACAAATGAGTTTGCTAAAAAAATATCTAAAGCTTTAAAAAGGGGATATGTAATTTCCCTAAAAGGAGAAATGGGAGCAGGTAAAACTACTTTCACAAAGATGATAGCAGATTCATTAAATATAAGGGATAATGTAACAAGTCCTACTTTCTCTTTAGTTAACACATATTATGGTGATGTAGAATTAAATCATTTAGATTTATATAGACTAGAAGAAGAATCAGAAGTGGAAACTATAGATATAGATAATTATTATTATCCTAGTGGGGTAACAATAGTAGAGTGGGCAGAAAGAGCTTCAAATTATTTACCTAGAAATTATATAGAGATTTCCATTAATAAACTAGGGGAAACAGAAAGAGAATTTATAATTGAAGGTAGAAATAAGATAGAGAAAGAATTAATAGAAAGACTGAAATAAAATGAAAATATTAAGTATTGATACTTCAACTATGATTTCTAGTTGTTCAGTTATGGAAGATGGAATTATAATTGGAGATTATAATATAAATCAAGAATTAACTCATAGTGAGACATTAGTACCTATGATTAAAGATTTATTAAAAAATTTAAATATTAAAATAGAAGAAATAGATCTATATGCTGTTGGAAAAGGACCAGGCTCCTTTACAGGACTAAGAATTGGAATGACTGTAGCTAAGACTTTTGCTCAGATTTTTAATAAGGATATTATAGGGATTTCTACCTTAAAAGCCTTAGCTTCACAAATATTAACAGAAAAGACCATAGTTCCAATTTTAGACGCTAGAGGAGGCAGGGTTTATTATGGAGTTTACAAATACGAAAACAAGGAAATAATAAATGTTGAAGAAGATGAATTAATTTACTTTGACGATTTAATAGAAAATTTAAAAAACAAATACAAGGAAATTATTTTTGTTGGAGATATTAACTCTGATTTTGAAATGGAAATAAAGAAAAATAGTAAATTTACAATTGCACCAGCTTCTTTAAATAGTTGCATTGGTAGAAGTTTATGTTTTTTAGCTAATAAGGAAAAAGATGAAGTTGTAAAAGATAGTTATTTAACTCTAAAGCCGGAATATATAAGAAAATCACAAGCACAAAGGGATTTGGAGATGAAGATTAAAAATGTTTAATATTAGAAAGATGGTTCACTCTGATATAGATGCCATTTCAGAATTGGAAAGAAAAATTTTTAAAAATCCTTGGTCATATGAAAGTTTTAAAAGTGCTTTAAACAATGAATATGCCCATTATTTTGTTGTAGAAAAAAATAATGAATTAATAGGTTACTTTGGTATGTTAATCGTATTAGATGAATGCCAAATTCACAATATTGGAATAATAGAGGAAGAGCAAAACCAAGGATATGGAAATAAAATTATGGAATATATTATTAATTACTGTAAAGAAAATAATATAAATTTTATATCTTTAGAAGTAAGGGAATATAATTTTAAAGCTATTCACTTGTATAGCAAGTATGGATTTAAGAAAATGTCCAGAATTAGTGGATACTATACAAACCCTTCAGAAGATGGATTATTAATGAGATTAGATTTAGGAGATAAATTTGAAAGAATTGAAAATTCTAGCTATAGAAACGTCATGTGATGAAACTTCTGTAGCTGTTATAAAAAATGGTAGAGAAATAATGTCAAATATTATATCCTCTCAAATATCTACACATAGAATTTTTGGTGGTGTTGTACCTGAAATTGCCAGTAGAATGCATTTAGAAAATATTAACTTAATAATTAAACAGGCTTTAGAAGAAGCAGGTATTGGTTTTGATGATATTGATGTAGTTGCCTGTACAAAGGGGCCAGGGTTAATTGGTGCATTATTAGTTGGAATTTCGTCAGCAAAGGCTATTTCTTTTGCACTGGATATTCCATTAGTTGGTGTAAACCATATGGAGGGACATATTTGCGCAAACTATTTAGTCCATAAGGATTTAGAACCACCTTTTATTGGCTTAATAGTTTCCGGTGGTCACACCTACTTAGTTGAGGTAAATAGCTATACGGATTTTGAAATTATTGGGCGAACAAGAGATGATGCAGCAGGGGAGTCCTTCGATAAAATAGCAAGAGCCTTAGGACTAGCTTACCCAGGTGGACCTGAAATAGATGCTCAGGCTAAAAAAGGAAATCCAAAAGCAATAGATTTTCCAAGGGTAATAATAGATAAAAAAACATATGACTTTAGTTTTAGTGGTTTAAAAACAGCGGTTTTAAATTATATAAATAATCAGAAACAAAAACATATGGAAATAAATATACCAGATGTATGTGCAAGTTTCCAACAAGCTGTTTTAGATGTTTTAATAGAAAAATCCTTTAGATTATTAAAGGAAAAGAAAATGGATAAATTTGTTATCTCCGGAGGAGTAGCAGCTAATTCAAAATTAATAGAAATGGCAGAGGAGAAGGGAAGAGAAAATAATATAAAGGTATATTATCCTTCTAAAATTTTAAGTACCGATAATGCTGCAATGATAGGCTGTGCAGCTTATTATGACTATGTTAATGGAAAAAGAGATAAATTAGATTTAAAGGTTTATCCAAATTTAGAATTGGGACAATAGAAAAAACTGGAAAAGCAGGGTAAATTAAATATTTTAATACCCGCTTTTTTTTCAGTCTAAAAGAAATTTTATAAAAAATATAAAAAAATTATTAAAAATATGAGATTTTATTGATAAAACATATCAATAGTTATAGAATAGATATAGATAATAATTATCAAATTATTAATTTAATAATATATAAGTATAATAATAAACAAAGGATTAGGGGTAAATATGATATTAACAATAGCACCAGTAGGGGTGCCTTTAAAAATAGTCCATATTAGAGGAAAAGATAGTCAGCAAAAACAATTAGCTAATATGGGATTTGTATTAAATGCTGAAATAACAATAGTAAATGAAATGATGGGTAATCTTATAATATCTGTAAAAGGATGTAGGGTAGCTATTGGGAAAGATTTAGCAAATAGAATAAAAGTTGAAATTATATAAAGGGGTGTTAGTTTGATTACATTAAATAAAGCAGAAGTAGGTAAAACATATATTGTAAAAAAAATTAATGGTGCTGGAGCCATAAGACGTAGGATTATGGATATGGGAATAACAAAAGGAGTAGAACTGTATATTAAAAAAGTTGCTCCATTAGGAGACCCAGTACAAATTACCTTAAGAGGTTATGAACTAACATTAAGAAGACAAGATGCAGAAATAATAGAAGTAGAGGAGAATTAAATGAGCAAATTTACAATTGCTTTAGCCGGTAACCCCAATAGTGGTAAGACTACCTTATTTAATTTATTAACCGGTAGTGAACAATATGTTGGTAACTGGCCAGGGGTAACAGTAGAAAGAAAAGAGGGACTATATAAAAAAGACAAGGATATAAATATAGTAGATTTACCAGGAATATATTCTTTATCACCTTATACATTAGAGGAAGTAGTTTCCAGGGATTATTTAATAGATGAAAATCCTGATGTTATTATTAATATTTTAGACGCAACAAACCTAGAAAGAAATTTATATTTGACTACTCAACTAATGGAGTTAGGTATTCCTGTTGTAATTGCTCTTAATATGATGGATTTAGTTGATAAAACAGGAGAAAAAATTTTAACAAATGAATTAGAGGACCACTTAGGAACTAAAGTAGTTAAAATTTCAGCTTTGAAAAAAACTGGAATCGACGAATTAATAGATGCATGTGAAGAGGTTAAAAATAAAAAGGTAGAACCTTTAAAAATATTTAATGAATCCATTGAACAATATATTGAAGACATTAAAAAAATATCAAATAAAGTAGATTATCATAACAGTATGAGATGGATAGCTGTTAAACTTTTAGAAAATGATGAAAAGATAATTGAAAAAATCGGCTTAGACGATTCTGAAAAAAGTAAATTAAGTGATTTATTAAATAAATTTGAAGAAGAATTTGATGATGATGGAGAAGGAGTAATAACAGACGGAAGATATAATTTTGTAAGTAATATTACAAAACATATTATTAAAAATAAAAGGTCTGGCCTTAGTACATCAGATAAAATAGATAGAATAGTTACAAATAGATTTTTAGCAATTCCTATATTTGCTGTATTTATGTTTGCTATTTACTACATTTCAATAACAATAGGTAATGATATTATAGGAGAATGGGTAAATGGTACATTAATTGAGGAAATTATACAAGGTGGAGCAGAAAGTCTTTTAGTAGGCTGGGGAGTTTCAGCTTGGCTAGTAAGTTTAATAGTTAATGGTATTATTGGTGGGGTAGGAGCCGTACTTGGATTTTTACCAGTTATTGCAATACTCTACTTCTTTATAGCTATCCTTGAAGATATAGGATATATGGCTAGAATTGCCTTTATATTAGATAGAATATTTAGGAAATTTGGTTTATCGGGAAAATCTTTTATTCCGATTTTAATAGGAATAGGTTGTTCAGTACCGGGAATTATGGCAACAAGAACAATAGAATCAGACAAGGACAGAAGAATGACAATTGTAGTTGCTTCCTTTATGCCTTGTGGAGCTAAATCTGAAATAATTGCCTTATTTGCTGCATCTGTTTTTGTTGGTAAATGGTGGTTTGCTCCAATTTGTTATTTTGCAGGAATAGCTGCAGTAGTTATTAGTGGAATAATCTTAAAGAAAACCAGTAGATTTGCAGGAGAGGCTGCTCCATTTGTAATGGAACTTCCATCCTATCATATGCCAAAATTTGGAAATGTTTTAAGGGTAACTTGGCAAAGAATAAAAGCCTTTATTATAAAAGCGGGAACAATAATTTTAGTTGCTACAGTTGTAATATGGTTTTTACAAAACATAAGTACATCATTTGAGTTTGCAGAGTTTTCAGCAGAAAGTCATTCATTATTAGAAGCAATAGGAAAATTCTTTGCACCTATATTTGAGCCATTAGGATTTGGTAACTGGTTAGCAGCAGTTTCATCTGTCGTAGGATTAGTGGCAAAAGAAATGGTTGTTAGTACCTATGGAGTAGTTGCAGGTGTTGGAGCTGACTTAACATTTGAAAGTCCTGACATGATTCAATTTGCTTCCCTTGCCTTTACTACAGTTTCAGCTATGAGCTTTATGATTTTCAACCAGTTGAATATACCTTGCTTTGCAGCAGTTGGAGCAATAAGACAGGAAATGAAAAGTGGTAAGTGGACAGCTTTTGCATTAATTTACCAAATGGTATTTGCCTATACAATATCTTTAATGATATATCAGTTTGGCTCTGTACTTGTATTAGGTAATGATTTTACAATATGGACAGGAATAGCCTTAGTAGTATTAGTAGTATATATATTCCTGTTATTTAAGCCGGATAAAAACAAAATAGATAAAAGTAAATTAAGTATGTCCATAGACTAGATTAAGAAAGAAGGTTTTATTATGGCTACAATAGTAGTGTTAGCAATACTTGTTGGCATAGTTGCATTTGCTATAAGAAGTATGAGGAAGAATAAATCAGGATGTAGTGGTTGTAGCTCATGTCATATAAGTAATTGTCAATCTAGTAAAAAATAATTTAAAAACAGATAGTTTAATTATAAACTATCTGTTTTTTTATATTGAAAGATTGCCTTCAGATCTAAACTGTTTTGGCGTTATTCCGTATTCGTTTTTAAATTGGTGACAAAAATATGATGTGCTATCAAAACCTACTAAATGAGAAATTTCATTTATAGATAAATTACTATCTAAAAGTAAAAGTATTGCCTTTTCTAATCTGAAATTTAGTAAAATAGCTGGTAGACTATGACCTACATGCTTAGATATTAAATTCGATAAGTAAGATTTACTAATATGAAACTTATTAGATAGTATTTCCAAGGTGATTTTTTTTCCACAATTATTGTAAATGTAAATTAAAATAGTTTTAATTAAAGGGTTTGAGTAATTATAAATTAATTTGTTTTGAGATGCTGTATAGAAATCCAGCATTTCAAAAAATATGGCCTTTAATGATTTAATATCATTTGATTCTGATATCTTTAAAAGAAAAGAATTTCTTTCATGTAATATTGTATTTGTATATTCTATATCCTTAATATTTTTTATGGTGTTCCAATAGAATATTCCATTAAATTGTATTAAATAGTTTTTGAAAAAGTCAAAACTTGTGTGATCTTCGGCTATTTTATTGAAAATAGATTCAGAAAGCTCCTTTGTCTTATCCCTATCCTTCATTAAAACAGCTCTAATTAACTGATTTTCTAAAATGTCCAAAACAAACTCCTAAATGTTAATATATTTATATAATTTACATTATTTTAACATAAATAAGGAAAATCAACCAGTAAAATTTGATTTCATAGTGTAGGATAATATATAATGAGAATGTAATTTGGGATAAAATAGAAAAGGAGACAGGGATGAACAATTTATTAAAAAAAATATTTTCGGTATTTTTAATTACGGCTTTAGTTTTTTCAGCTCTTGCTGGAACTATTGAAGGTGGAAAAACCTCTTATGCCAGTTCAGCAAATAGTGTAAGTATTAGTAGAAATGAAGTAGTTAAAAATAATGTAGTGTTTTTAAATTCTGTTAAGAATAAGAGTATTAATGGAAACTCTACGGTTACTTATGTTGAAGATAGTGGAGAAGAGTTAAAATTTACGCCACTATATAATGATGATACTGAAACTTATTATTTTGAAATTTTAATAGGAAAAGCAGGAAATTGGAAAATAAAAGAACATAATATTGAAGGTGTTAATTATACTAGTGATTTAGATATTATAGTACATGATAGTTTATATGATATGACAGGTTCTTCAACAGGTTATGTTTACAAATCTGCTATATCAGAAAACACCAATATTAGTGGAGATAATTTAGAACAAGTATTGTCACAACTAATAGGATTAAACAGAAATGGAAATTACGCTGAAGTAAAAGTAACTATTGGAAATAGTAGTAGTTCAGGCGTTTTCTATATTGATTTTGATGGTGTGTCATCTTCTATAAATATTCCTAATAATATTTATTTAAATGCTGGTAATTATACTTTAACAATAGAAGTTGATGGCTATTCAACTACAGAAAATATAAATCTTACAAGCGATTATACAAATGTTGAAGATATTAATTATGATGAATCTCCACAATTAAGAAGCCTATCTTCTACTTCAAGTCTAGCTAGTGATTTTTATGTAAAAAGATATTCAGGAAGCGACAGATATGCTACAGCAGTAGAAATTTCTAAATCAAAGTTTTCAACAGCTGAAAATGTAGTTTTAGTAAATAGTGATTCTGTTAATGAAATATTGTCAGCAGCAAGCTTAGCAAAACAAAAAAATGCACCTATTTTATTAACAAAAGCAGATAAATTAAATTCTTATTCTGAAAATGAAATAAATAGATTAAAGGCTAAGAATGTATATATAGTTGGTAGTGAAAAAGAAATAGGCAAGGCAATAGAAACTAATCTACAAAATAATGGAAAAGTAGTTACAAGATTAACAGGTTCAAATATTTATGGTACAGCTATATCGGTAGCTAAGCAATTAAGTAGTTTTAATACTGTTATTGTATCTTCATCATCTAGTCATTCCGATTCTTTGTCAGCAGCGGCTTTATCGGCAAGTAAGGGATACCCAATTTTATATGTTGAAAATTCTTCAATACCAAGTGAGACTTTAAACTATATAAAATCTAAAAATTGCTCTGTAATTGTTGTTGGTGGTTCTGCAACTGTTAGTAACTCAGTACAGGATAAATTAAAAGCAGAAGGAAAATCAGTAACCAGAGTATATGGAGCAGATAGATACGGAACAAGTATTAATTTAGCAAAAACATATTTTAGCTCAACAGGTATTATTAATTTAGCAACAGGAACTACTTTTATCGACTCATTAAGTGGAGCTTCTGTAGCAGGATTAAATAATTCACCAGTTGTTTTAGTAGAAGGAAATTCCGTTAGTTCAGATTTAAAGAACTATATAACTAGTTCTAAGGCAAAAACTATAAATATTTTTGGTGGTACAGCTAGTGTTAGTAAGGAATATGAAAACAGTGTACAAAAAACCTTAAATGAAATTTATAATAGTTCATCTATTCAAGGAGGTAATACTTCTGTTAAAATATTATTAGACCCAGGACATGGTGCTGGTTCAGCCCATAATAGAGGTTATGTTGGTCCAAGATGGAAAAATGAAGGTGATGGAAATTACTATTTCTCATTACTTTTAAAGAAAGAATTGGAAGCTTATGGAATAAAGGTTGGAACTACAAGATCAAGTATAGGAAAGGACCCTTCTTTAACATCACGAGGACAATCTGCAAATGGATATGATTTATTTATTTCTTTACACACAAATGCATTAAATGGCTCAGCTAAAGGTGTGGAAATCTATGAAGATGTTAATGCAAGAGCGACTTCCTTAGCAACTAATTTAACAAAAACCATATCATCAACACTAGGAACATCAAATAGAGGTGTTAAATACAGATATTATGGAGCAAATACCAGTGGAGTTAATCCAAAGTCAAATTATTATGGAGTATTAAGAAATAACGCTGCTCCAGCAGGAATGTTAATAGAGCATTGCTTCCATGATAATCTTTCAGATGTTACTAAATATGAGTCAAAGGCAGAAACTCTTGCTAAAAATATGGCTAGTACAATTGCTTCATATTATGGTTTAAAATAAGAGACTACTTATGTAGTCTTTTTTTAATGCAAAATTAAAAAAAATATGATATACTTAGTCAATGTGAGTAGTTGTATATTTTATATTTGGAGGAAAATTATGAGCGCAGTTTTAGTAAATAAAGAAAAAAATAGAGCAGTATTTACTGTTGAAGTACCACAAAATAAATTTGAAGAGGCTATACAAAAAGCCTATGTAAAAAATAAAAAAAGATTTTCAATACCAGGATTCAGAAAGGGAAAAGTACCTAGAAAAATCCTTGAAATGAATTACGGTGAAGGAATTTTTTATGAAGATGCTATTAATATATTGTTACCAGAAGTATATGAAGAAGCATTAGATGAATTAGACTTAAATCCTGTAGATAATCCTGAAATTGATATTGACGAATTAAACAGGGAAAACCCTGTTAAAATTAAATTTGAAGTTGATGTTAAACCAGAACCTAAATTAGGTGATTACAGTAATCTTGAAGCAGAATTAGAATCCTATGAAGTTAAAGAAGAGGATATTGAAAGAGTTATTAATAGTGCTTTAGAATCTAATTCAAGATTAGTTAGTATAGAAGATAGAGAAGTAAAGGACAAGGACATTGTTAATATAGATTTCGCAGGTAAATTAGATGGAGAATTATTCCCTGGTGGACAAGCTGAGAACTATGAATTAACAATTGGTTCAAATACCTTTATCCCAGGCTTTGAAGATCAGATAATCGGTAAGAAAATTGGAGAGGAATTTGAAGTAAATGTAACTTTCCCAGAAGATTACCAAGAAGAAAGCTTAAAGGGAAAAGATGTAGTATTTGAAGTTAAATTAAATTCTATTCAAGAAAAAGTTTTACCTGAATTAGATGATGAATTTGTTAAAGATGTTTCAGAATTTGACACATTAGAAGAATATAAAAACAATATTAAAGTTGATTTAGAAGAACAAAATGAATCTAGAAAGAAAATAGATAAAGAAAATAAAGCAATAGAAGCCTTAATAGATGTAATGGAAGTAGAAATACCAGATTCCATGATTAAAAATGAAATTGAAAGAGAATATGAGGATTTCCTTTATAGAATCCAAGGAATGGGCTTAAATGCTGAACAATATTTCTCCATTACTAATACTACAGAAGAAGATACTAAAGAAGAGTTAAAACCTAATGCAGAAAGAAAAGTTAAATCAGATTTAGCAATAGAAGCTTTAATTGCAGCTGAAGGAATAGAAGCTACTGATGAAGAAGTAGACAAAGAATTAAATGAATTAGCTGAGCAATATGATCCAAAAAATAAAGATAAATTCATTAAAAATATGAAAAAATCAGGTAATTTAGAAATGATTGCTGAAAATGTTAAGAAGAAAAATGCAGTAGAAAAACTTGTTAGTATGGTCAACTTTAAAGAAAAATCTAAGTAATAAATATTTAGAGGAGGCAAAATTATGGCACTAGTACCAATGGTAGTAGAACAAACTAATAGAGGGGAAAGATCTTACGATATTTTTTCCAGATTGTTAAAAGATAGAATAATTTTTATAAGTGGAGAAATTAATAATGTTATGGCTGATTTAGTTGTAGCACAATTACTTTTTTTAGAGTCAGAAGACCCAAAAAAAGACATTCAAGTTTATATTAATTCTCCAGGTGGTTCAGTTAGTGCAGGATTTGCTATATATGATACAATGCAATATGTAAAATGCGATGTTAGTACAATTTGTATTGGAATGGCTGCAAGTATGGGAGCATTTTTACTTGCTGCTGGAAAGAAAGGCAAGAGATTTTCTTTACCAAATGCAGATATAATGATTCACCAACCATTAGGTGGAGCACAAGGTCAAGCTGAAGATATTAGAATTCAAGCAGAAAAAATATTAAAAACAAGAGCAAGATTAAATGATATTTTAGCTGAAAAAACTGGACAACCATTAGAAATTATAGAAAAAGACACTGATAGAGATAATTATATGAGTGCTGAAGAAGCAAAGGAATATGGATTAATAGACGAAGTTATAGACAAGTCTAAATAGGGGAATATATGTCAGAAATAGAAGAAAAAAACATTAGTTGTTCTTTTTGTGGAAAAACTTCTGATGAGGTTAATAGATTAATAGCAGGACCAAATGTTTATATTTGTGATGAATGTGTTAAGCTATGTAATGATATAATTGAGGATGATTTTATTAGGGAAAAAGAAGCTTCTCACTTAGATGAGAAGCTTTATAAACCTATAGAAATGAAAAAAATTCTTGACCAATATGTTATTCAACAGGAATTAGGGAAAAAAGCCTTATCTGTAGCTGTTTATAATCATTATAAGAGAATAAACAGCAACTATAATAATAAGGATATTGAACTTCAAAAATCCAATATATTATTAATTGGACCTACTGGTTCCGGAAAAACTCTACTTGCTCAAACTCTAGCAAAGACATTAGATGTACCTTTTGCAATTGCAGATGCAACATCTCTTACAGAAGCTGGCTATGTTGGTGAAGACGTAGAGAATGTAATTTTAAAATTAGTACAAGCTGCTGATTACGATATTGAAAGAGCTGAACGAGGTATAATCTATATAGATGAAATAGATAAGATTACTAGAAAATCTGCTAATCCATCAATAACTAGAGATGTAAGTGGTGAAGGAGTTCAGCAAGCTTTATTAAAAATTATAGAGGGAATGGTAGCAAATGTTCCTCCACAAGGTGGAAGGAAACATCCTCATCAAGAGTATATACAAGTAGATACAACAAATATACTATTTATTTTTGGAGGTGCCTTTGAAGGCATTGAAAAAATTATAGAACAAAGAAAAGATACAAAATCTATCGGCTTTGGAGCTGATATTAGAGATAGAAAAGAATCAAAAATTGGAGAACTTATTAAGGATATTAGACAAGAGGACTTGTTGAAATTTGGTTTAATACCAGAATTAATAGGTAGAATTCCAGTTATAGTAACCTTAGAAGAACTGGATATTGATTCTTTAATGAGAATATTAGTTGAACCTAAAAATGCAATAGTTAAACAATATGTAGAGTTGTTTAAAATGGATAATGTTGATTTAACCTTTACTGAAGACGCTTTAAAGGCTATTGCACAAAAAGCATATGACCGAAAAACAGGAGCTAGAGGATTAAGGTCCATTATTGAAGAAACCTTAATGGATATTATGTTTGAAATACCTTCTAGGGAAGATGTTAAAGAGGTTGTTATAGATTCAGATACTATAGTTAAAGGTTCAGAACCTAAGTTGATTTTTAATAAAAAATAAAAAGCTCACAATTGTGAGCTATTTTTTTTAGAGAGGGTTTTATGAATAAAAATATTACTTATGAAGTAAATAATAGAAAACTACCTACAATACCAATGAGAGGTATATGGATTTTTCCAAATACTATAATACATTTTGATGTAGGTAGAGATATTTCTATAAATGCATTAAATGAATCTATGATAAAAGACTCATTGATTTTTTTAACAGCACAAAAAGATGCTAGTATTGATGAGCCTAAAATAGGTGATTTTTATGATACTGGTGTTATAGCAGAAATAAAACAAACGTTAAAGCTACCTAATGGAAATATGAGGATTCTAGTTGAAGGAATTAGTAGAGCTGAAGCAAAAGAATTTATTTTTGAAGATAATTATATTCAAGCAGAATTAAAAGAATATGTTTACAATGAAGAGAAAGTTGTACTTGATGATAATTTAAAAGCTATTACTAGATTAGTAATTAATGATGCAAAGGAATATATTAGTTTAAATCCAAATATTTCTACAGAGATGATACTGCCAATATTAGAACAAGATGATCCAAGTCGTTTAGCTGATATTGTAGCATCATATATAAATTTAGAAGGTGACGATTATTTTAGTATTATAAAGGAACTGGATATTTATAAAAGGCTGGAAATATTACATGGAATTCTATTAAAAGAAATAGAGTATTTAAAAATTGAAGAAGAAATAAATAGAAAAGTTTCAAAACAAATTAGTAAAAACCAAAGAGAATATTATTTAAAAGAACAGTTAATGGCTATTAGACAGGAATTAGGCGAAGATGATGACGAGGAAATAGCTTTTAAATATACTGAGCAATTAAAAAAACTAAAACTAAATAAAAAGTCAGAAGAACATGTTTTAAAGGAAATTAATAGATTAAATATTCTTTCACCTGGCAGTCCAGATGTAAATGTAATTCGTTCTTACGTTGAAGAAATATTAAGTTTGCCATGGAATAAAACTACAAAAGAAAAATATGATATTAAAAAGGCAAGGGATATTTTAGAAGAAGACCATTATGGACTAGAAGATGTTAAAGAAAGAGTATTGGAATTTATTGCTGTAAAGAAAAAGACTAAGGGGTTAAAGGGACCAATACTATGTTTAGTAGGACCACCAGGAGTAGGTAAGACATCAATTGTAAAATCCATTGCTAGAGCTACAAATAGAAACTTTGTTAGTATGCGACTAGGTGGAGTGAGAGATGAAGCTGAAATTAGAGGTCATAGAAAAACCTATATAGGTGCAATGCCAGGTAGGATAATTAAGCTAATGGAAGATGCTGGTACAACAAATCCAGTATTTTTACTAGATGAAATAGATAAATTGTCCTCAGATTTTAGAGGAGACCCTGCTTCTGCTTTATTAGAGGTTTTAGACCCAGCTCAAAATGATGCTTTCATAGATAATTATATTGAAATTCCTTTTGATTTATCTAAAGTAATGTTTGTTACTACAGCTAATTCATTAAATACTATACCGGCAGCTTTACTTGATAGAATGGAAGTTATAAGAATTTCTGGCTATACTGAATTTGAAAAATTAAATATTGCTGAAAAATATTTAGTGCCTAAACAAGTTAAAGAACATGGTTTAAAACCAAATGAGTTTTCAATTTCAACAGATTCTGTTAAGAAAATGATTACAAATTATACAAGGGAAGCAGGAGTTAGAAATTTAGAAAGATTAATTTCTAAGGCTGTAAGAAAAGCAGTAATGGATATAGTAGAGAATAATAAAAAAGTAGTTAGAATTTCTTTAAGAAATTTAGAAAAATATATAGGCAATGTAAAAATTGTTGATGATGATATTCCTAAAGAAGATATGGTAGGAGTAGTAAATGGTCTTGCTTGGACTGAAACCGGTGGGGAAATATTAACTATTGAAGCAACTGTAATGGAAGGTTCAGGAAAAGTACAATTAACCGGTATGCTTGGCGATGTAATGAAAGAGTCAGCTATGGCTGCAGTGTCATTTATAAGAAGTAACCAAGATGATTTAGGAATAAAAGGTGAATTCTACAAAAACAAAGATATTCATTTACATTTCCCGGAAGGAGCTGTTCCAAAAGATGGACCATCGGCAGGTGTTTCCATTATAACAGCCTTAGTATCGGCTTTATCTGGTAAGAAGGTAAGCCATAATATTGCTATGACAGGGGAAATTACTTTGAGAGGTAGAGTTTTACCTATTGGTGGAGTTAAAGAAAAAGTTTTAGCTGCAAATAGATATGGAATAAAAAATATAATTTTACCAAAAGCCAATGAAAAAGATGTAGAATTAATACCGAATAAAATAAGAAAATTATTACAATTTAATTATGTTGAAACTATTGATGAAGTTTTAAACTTAGCTATAAAAGAATCATAAGAAATTATGGTTCTTTTTGTTTTTAGAAAATTTAATTTTATAAATTTAATATTTGATTTTAAGTTAAAAGATAGATTGTATTATTGAACATTATACAAATATGCATTATAATTAATAATACAAAGAGGTGAGGACGTGATAATAAAATTAAATTTGCAATCTAGTACTCCTGTATATTTACAGTTAAGAAATGAAATTATAAAGGGAATTGCTAGTAAAGAAATAAATCCTGGAGAAAAACTTCCAACAGTTAGGGACATGGCAAAACAAGTTGGGCTTAATCCAATGACTGTAAATAAAACCTATCAGATTTTAAAAGAAGAAGGTATTGTAAGAACTGAAGGAAGAAATGGAGTTACAGTAAGAGAGGACATTGTAGCTAATGAGTTATTTTTATCAAAATTAAATAATGAAGTAGAGCTTATAGTAACAGAATCAATAGTCAGAGGCTTTAGTATAGAAAAAATAATAGAGATGATTAACAATACCACTAAGGAATATGGAGAGGTAAAATAGATGATAATGCTCTTTTTTATTATGAATCTTACTTTAATGCCGCTTGTATTTCTAATGTATTATTGGAATAAAAAGACCTTAAAATATAGTAATGGGGAAATTTTTCTAGTAAAAATCCCCTATTCTGAAAAGGATAATAAAGAAATATTGGAAATTTCAAAAAAATCTCTTAAACTTTTAAAAATATTATCCCTATTAAGTGTAATACTAATCCTTCTTGGAAGCTATATACTAATTTATAAAGTTCATTCCTTTATGTTTGTACTAGTAGTAATACTATTAATACAGTTGCTCATTGATATATATTTAAATGCTCAAAGAAAAAAGGTTCTAACGATGAAAATAGAAAATAATTGGCAATTTCCCACAGATGTTTTTATAGATACAAAATTAATTAACTCTGATTTAAAATCTAAATATAATTTAGTTTTATATAGTTCATTATTTGTATTTATTATATCTGTAACAATTTTTATATTTGTTCAAAATTTAAGCGAATTAGCATTTTTTATATTATTTTCTTCAATTAATATTTTAATATTTACACTTATTATGAAGTCTGAAAACTATAATTACATCAGTGAAGATTTTGAAGAAAACTATGAATATAATTTGGAAAAAATTAAGGCTAATAAAAGAATTTTAAGTCAATTTGTTGTTATAAATATTTTAACTGCTGGTATTTCCATATTCATAAACCTAATTTTAAAGGAAAAAAATAGTTTAATATTAAATACAGTATTAATTTCAATGATAATAAATATTATAGCTATATTCATCTTCTTCATTAGATACAGTAAATTGAATAAAAAATATTATATTGGTAAAAACAACATTAATACGACTGGAGACTTTTATGACTATTTTGGATATAACAATCCCTATGATAATAGAATATTTGTAGAGAAAAAAGTTTCAATTGGTATGACTATAAATACAGGTACATTAAAAGGTAAAATTGCAGTATTATTAACTTTTATACTTATATTTTTTGCTATGTTTGCAACCGGAACAAGAGATTATAATTATGACTTAAATAATAGTTATTTAAAAGTATCTTCTAATTTATATAGTGATGAAATTAAATTAAGGGATATAGAAAATATAGAATTTAAGGAAATAAAGGAATTTCCTAAAGGCTATAGGTCAAATGGAGTAGGTACTGCAAAACAGAATTATGGCAGTTTTAAATATGAAGGATGGGGAAATGTAAGACTGTATTCCTACAATGACAATAGTTTTTATATTCTAGTTGATACAAGTAGTAAAAAATATATTTTTAATGAAAAGACAAAAAAAGAAACAGAAGAATTATTTAATTCCATAAGGGAAAAATTAGAGTAATTTTTGTTCTTTAAAATAAAATATAAAAAAGGAAGTGGAATATGATTTTTTTCTTCATAATAATGATTATCTTAATAATTGGAACCTATATATTTATCTATAGAGCCTATTATAAAAGTACAGATTATAAAGATGGTAGAATTATGCTAGTAACTATTCCCTATGAGCACAAGGACGATGAAGGTATTAAGCTTATTACCGAAAAGTCTAAGAAGGTAATAAAAATAATAGGAATTTTTCATAATTTGTTAATGCTACTATATTTTTATGGTTTATATTTTTCGGATTTTAACAAATATCTCTTTAATGAATACTTTGCTTTTAAACTAACTATTGTAATAATGTTGCCCTTAGTAGTTTTGCAGGTATATCTAAATAAAAATCATAAGCAAATTAAGAAAATAAAAAAAGATAATAACTGGGCCTTAGCAACTGAATATGAAATTGAAGTTGATACTAGAATACTTGCTGATAATTTAAAGGGGAAATATAATAAATTACTATACTTAAGCTTAATACTAACAATAATAATTGGATTTCTAGGTTTTTTATTAAAATCCAAAGTTGAATTATTTGAAATACTTGTTTTATTATTAAATGTTAACTCCATAAATCTTGTAATTATTTTACTTCTTAAGCTAGATGATTATATTTATATTTCTGATGATTATAAGGAGAATTATAAGGCTAATAAGGAAAAAATAGAAAATAACTATAATTTAATCTATAAATTGATTTTAATTGATTTTATACTTATTTTTGCCTATATAATATTAAGCTATTTACTAGGTTATATGAATTATGTATTTATTTTTTTAAATATTTTTCTTATAATTTTATGTATTATATTTATAATAATCTTTTATAAGCAAAATAAGAAATATGAAGTAAGCAATAATAATATTTCAAAAGTCGGAGATTTTTATGACTATTATGGTTATAATAATCCCTATGATAATAGGACAATTGTAAATTCAATAATATCTATCGGAACAGAAATAAATAGGGGAAATATTAAGGGAAAGATGATTAATTTGCTTACTTCCTTATTTTTTGTAGTTGTTTTAGTAGGCTCTGTAATTTTTTTACATGACACAATATATGCAAGTATAGAGTATACTATTACAGATAATAAATTGGAAATAGAAGTTTCCACCTTTAACTCAACAATAAATCTAAGGGAAATAGATTCCCTTGAATTTAAAGAAGAAATAGACTTTGAAAATGCCTATAGAATAATAGGAAATGCTATGGAAAATTATAATGCCGGTTCATATAGGATAAAGAATTATGGAAACGTGACCTTATATAGTTATAATGATGTAGATTCTCATATAGTTATTAAGTCTAAGGGAAAAACATATATTTTTAATAACAGGACTAAGGAAAATACAAAAAAATTATTTAAAGATATAAGAAAAAGTATAGAAGAATAGTAGAAGAAAAAGTCAAAATTAAAGTAGTAAGTAATTCTTACTGCTTTTTTTATTGCAATAGTATTAAGTAGTTTTATAAATAGTGTTAATAATTATACTAATAAATTCAATATATTATTGATTTTATTAGTATATATTGATAAACTTAGATAGAATGAAATTAATTATTTTTTATGAGGTGAAGAATGGATATTAGAAATTTAGCAGTAAATACAATTAGAGTATTGTCTGTAGAGGCTGTACAAAAAGCAAAATCAGGCCATCCAGGTATGCCTATGGGAGCTGCTCCAATGGCCTTTACTCTTTGGAACGATGTTATGAATCATAATCCTAAAAATCCTAATTGGTTTAACAGGGATAGATTTATATTATCAGCAGGACATGGCTCTATGATGCTTTACTCACTATTGCATTTATTTAACTATGGTTTAACAATAGATGACTTGAAAAACTTTAGACAGTTAGATAGTAAGACTCCTGGTCATCCAGAGTTTGGACATACAATTGGAGTAGAGGCTACAACAGGACCTTTAGGTCAGGGATTGGCTATGGGAGTAGGTATGGCTTTAGCAGAATCTCATTTAGCTGCAAAATATAATAAGCCTGGTTTAAATATAGTTGACCATTATACATATGTTATTGCTGGAGATGGATGTATGATGGAGGGAATTACAAATGAAGCTTCATCTTTTGCAGGAGCAAATAAATTATCTAAATTAATAGTACTTTATGATTCTAATAATATTTCTATTGAAGGTAGTACGGATATTTCCTTTACAGAAAATGTTAGAGACAGATATGAAGCACTAGGATGGGATACTTTTTATGTAGAAGATGGTAAATCTTTAGATGATATTTTAGCTACTATAAATGAAGCTAAGAAAACAGACAAACCATCTCTAATAGAAATTAAAACCCAAATAGGTTGGGACAGTGTTAAAGAAGGATTAGCTTCAGCTCATGGAGAACCTTTAGGTGATGAAAATATTGTTGACTTTAAAAAGAACATAGGTTGGGAATATGAAGAAGAGTTTTATGTTCCAAGAGAAGTTAGAGAATATATTTCTGAAAGTAATAAAAAAGGCGAATTAAAAGAAGAAGAATGGAATAAATTATTTGAGGAATATAAAAACAACTATCCAGAGGAATCAAAAGAATTTTTAATGTCCCTAAATAAAGAGTTAACAGAAGATGTTTTTAATGAGGACTTTTATAAATTTGATAAGGACGATGCATCAAGAGGATATTCAGGTACTATATTAAATAGATTGGCAGAAAAAGTTCCTTATTTAATTGGTGGTTCAGCAGATTTAGCTCCATCAAATAAAACTGAAATGAAAAATAGTAGTTATTATAGTCCAACAAATAGAGAAGGAAAAAATATTCATTTTGGTGTTAGGGAATTAGCTATGAGTGCTATTTCAAATGGAATAAGTTTACATGGAGGTTTATTACCATATTGTGCTACCTTCTTAGTATTTAGTGATTATGTTAAACCTACAATAAGATTGTCAGCCTTAATGAATCAACAAGTATTATATGTATTAACTCATGATAGTATAGGTGTTGGGGAAGACGGTCCGACACATCAGCCAATTGAACAAATGGTTATGTTAAGATCAACTCCAAATATTTCTACTTTCAGACCAGCTGATGGTAAAGAAACAGCTGCAGCCTATGAGTATGCCTTAAATAAAAAAGATGGACCAACAGTTTTTGCCTTAACTAGACAAAAATTAGAAAATCTTGAGGAAACTGGAAAAGATGCTCTTAATGGTGGCTATGTCTTAAAGGACTTAGGTGATAGAATAGACATTATTTTAATGGCTTCCGGTTCAGAAGTAAAGCTTATTTGTGATGCTGCTGAAAGAATTAATAAATTAGGTTATGGAGTTAGAGTAGTTTCAATGCCTAGTCCAGACGTTTTTGATAAACAATCAGAAGGATATAAAAACTCAGTTTTACCTAAGGAGGTAAGAAAAAGAGTTTCTGTAGAAGCACTATCTACTTATGGATGGGATAAATATGTAGGACTAGACGGAATAAAAATAGGAATGGAAGGTTTTGGAGCTTCTGCACCAGCAAACCTATTATTTGATAAATTTGGATTTACAGTAGAAAATATTGTTGAAAAAGCTTTAAGCATATTAGATTAAATTTAAGTACACCTTGAAGTTAGTAAAAATTACTAATTTTAAGGTGTTTTTTTCTAGGATTAATTGTTATTTTATAACATATGTAATTTACTTAGGTATCACAAATGTAAATATTGAAATTAATTTGACAATTAGAAGTAAATAGTATATTCTATTTTAAAGGAGAAATCATTATGAAAACTTTATTATTTAAAATGGAATTAAATAATTTAATGCATCACAGCCATCTATAATTGTATATGGCTATATTTTAGTGTTGAATTTTTATTGTTATAGCCACTATTGTAGTGGCTTTTTTTATTTTTAAATCCTAATTTAATGTTATAGTAATAATAATGAATTAATTAATGAGTAAGTAAATATGAGGTGAAATATGGATAAATATTTTATTAAAGGTTCCGAATATATTTTTGGTGAAAAAATTAATGAAATAAATAATATTGGTAATATAATTTTAGATAAGGCAAAAAATGCAGGTTATAAACAAGTAAGTACACCTTATTTTGAGGATTATGAAGTATATAGGAATTATGATAAATTAGATAAATTAAATATGACTAAAATAATAGATAAAGATGGAAAAATTTTAGTTTTAAGACCAGATGCTACTATACCTATTGCTAAAATAGTATCTTCTAAATTTGAAGATGAAAAAGAAATAGTGAAACTCTGTTATTTAACAACGATTTTTAGAGAATATAAAAGTCCTAAAAGCTATGGACGAGATTTTTTACAAGGAGGAGTTGAACTCTTTGGTAAAGATTCTTCTGAAATTGATTACGAAGTAATAAATTTATCAATAGATATGTTAAGGGAAATAGGATTTAACAATATTCAATTGGATATTGGAAATATTGCCTTTCAAGAAGGTTTTTTCCAGTCTTTAAATATAGAAAACAATATTAAGGAAAATATAAAAAACTTAATTGAAACTAAAAACATAAATGATATTAGGGAATATGTTGAACCTTTGAACATTAATAGGGAAGATAAGGATTTTATATATGCCTTGCCAAAATTATTTGGTGAATATAATGAAATTATTTCTAAGGCTAAAAAATATTGTAAAAATAGTAATATGACAAAAGCTTTAGAAAGAATAGAGAATATATATGAAATTATTAAGAATGAAAAATTAAAGATAAAAGTTAAATTGGACTTGTCCTTTACTAATAATTTAAATTACTATACAGATTTAATTTTCAAGGTATATGCCGGCTCTTTACATGTACCAGTTGTAAGTGGAGGTAGATGTAATAATTTAGCAGAGGATTTTGGAAAATATAGACCATGTTGTGGCTTTGGTATTAATGTTAACTTAGTTGATGAGTATTTAGATGACGATAAGTACGATGATGTTATTCATATTGCACTTGCAAAGGGAAGAGTTCATAAACAAGCAATGAAAAGGTTTGAAGAATGTGGATTGGTTTTTCCAGAATACAGTGAAAAAAGTAGAAAATTATTATTTTTAGATAAAAGTAAAAAAATTGAAGTTATACTTGTAAAATCTCAAGATGTACCTATTTATGTGGAAAATGGAGCAGCAGATATAGGCATAGTTGGAAATGATATTTTGTTAGAAGAACAATACAAGGTATATGAATTAATGAATTTAAATATTGGCCTTTGTCGAATGGCAACAGCTAAAATTAAAAATACCAAGATTGATTATAATAAAAAGGTTCTAGTTGCAACTAAATATCCTACAATAACTAAGAACTTTTTCTCTAAAAAAGGTGTTTCCATTAATTTAATAAAATTAAATGGTTCAGTAGAATTAGGTCCTATTGTAAAACTATCTGATGTAATTGTAGATATTGTTGAAACAGGTGGAACACTTAAAGAAAATAATTTAGTTGAAGATGAAAAGATTTTAGATATTTCTTCAAGATTAATATGTAATAAGGTTGCTTTAAAAACTAAGAACAAACAAGTAACTAATATTATGGAAATTTTAGAAGAATTAGAATTAAAAAATTAGGAGAGTTAATATGAGAATAATTGAAATTAAAGATGGCATGAATAAAAGAAAAACTTTAAATGAATTATTAAAAAGAGAAGATGAAGATAATTTAGAAATAGAAAATACCGTTCGTAATATTATCAATGGTATAAAGTTAAATGGAGATAAGGCCTTAAAGGAATATACCTATAAATTTGATAAGGTCGAACTTGAAAATATTAAAGTTTCTAAGGAAGAAATAGAGGAAGCTATTGATATAGTAGGAGAAGAATTTTTAAGTATTTTAAAAGAAGCAGCTGAAAATATAAGAATATACCATGAAGAAGAATTAGAAACTACATGGTTTAAAGATTTTGGACCAGGAGTAAAACTAGGTCAAAAAATAACCCCTATTGAACGTGTTGGTCTATATGTTCCTGGAGGTACAGCCGGTTATCCTTCAACGGTTTTAATGACAGCAATACCAGCAAAAGTTGCCGGAGTAAAATCTTTAGCTATGGTTACACCACCAGACAGTAGTGGGAAGGTAGACCCATATATTTTAGCTGCGGCTTATATTGCTGAAATAGATGAGATTTATAAGGTAGGTGGGGCTCAAGCAATTGCTGCCTTAGCCTATGGTACTGAAACAATAGAACCTGTATATAAAATAGTGGGACCTGGAAATATTTTTGTTGCTACTGCAAAAAAACAAGTTTTTGGTAAAGTAGATATAGATATGATTGCCGGGCCAAGTGAAATTGGCATATTAGCAGATGAAAAATCCAATCCTAAAATTATTGCAGCTGATTTATTATCACAAGCAGAGCATGACGAAATGGCAGCACCAATTTTCATTACTACATCTAAAGAACAAGCTGAAAAAGTTGAAAAAGAAGTCTATAATCAAATAGAAAAGTTACCTAGAAAGGATATTAATTTAAAGTCCATAGAAAATTATTCCCTAGGTATAGTAGCTAGAAACAAGGATGAAGCTATTGAATGGATGAATGAATTTGCACCAGAACATTTAGAAATACTATATGACAACCCTGAAACATATTTAGATAAAATAACTAATGCAGGAGCAATTTTCCTAGGAGAATATTCTCCGGAACCTGTTGGTGACTATTTTGCCGGTCCAAACCACACATTACCTACAAGTGGAACTGCTAAATTTTCATCACCTTTAGGTGTTTATGATTATTTTAAAAGAAGTAGTATTATACAATATAATAAGGAAGCATTAGAAAAAGTAGGGGATAAGGTACAAAAATTCGCTAAAAAAGAAGGTTTATTTGCCCATGCTAATGCTGTAGCTATAAGATTTCAAGAGGATTAATATGACTGAGAAATATTTGAAGAAATGCTTAAGGGATTTTAGTAATTACGAAACTAAACCAATTAAAGAAAAACATGTTGTAAATGCAAATGAAAGTCCCTTTAATATAATAGAAGAAGATAGTATTAAAAATACAATTTTAAATATAGTAAAGGACTATGATTTTAACCGTTATCCAGATCCAATGGCAAATGAATTACGGGAAGAATTAGCTAAATTTTTAGGTATAAAAAAATCTAATATTATTTGTGGAAATGGTGGAGATGAAATAATTAATTTAATTATTATGACCTTTATTGAACCGGAAGATTACGTTGTAGTCCATAGTCCAAGTTTTGAAATGTATAATATTAGTACAACTATTAATAATGGTAAAATAATTAAGGTACAGGATAAAGAAAATTATGTTATTAATACAGATAAAATCATTGAAGAAGCCAATAAAAATAAGGCTAAAATAATATTTTTATGTGTTCCAAATAACCCAACAGGTTATTTAATGCCAAAGGAAGAAATAGAGAGAATTATTAATAATACAAATTCCATTATTGTACTTGATGAAGCATATATTGAATTTTCTTCATTAGGGCAGTTAAACTATCTAGATAATAGTAGAATTATAGTTATTAGAACATTATCAAAACTATTTGGTTTAGCAGGACTTAGAATTGGTTACGGAGTAGGTAATGAAGATATAATAGATTGTTTAAATAAAGTTAAACCACCTTATAATGTAAATGGATTAACACAAAAAATTGCTACAGAAGTATTAAAAAACAGAGAGTTTATTTTAGATAGAATTAATTTCTTTAAAGGTGAAAGAGATAGAATAATTAAGGAATTGAAAAATCATGAATATTTAACGGTTTATAATAGTAATACGAACTTTGTTTTAGTAAAGGTCAGTCCTAAAAAAATCAATAATATTTTACAGAATTTGGAAAATAATAGTATTTTAGCCAAGGTTTACAAAGGAAGACCGGAGCTGGATAATTGTATTAGAATTTCAATTTCTAATACTGATGTAAATAATTTAATTATAAAATCTTTTAATTGTAGGAGTGAAAATGAATAGAATTGCCAGTGTTGAAAGAAACACTTTAGAGACTAATATAAAAATAGAACTGGACATAGATGGTAATGGCTTATTAAAAGGCAAAACCGGTATAGGCTTTTTTGACCATATGTTAAATCTGTTAGCTAAACACGGAAACTTTAACTTACAAATCTATACAAAGGGAGATACCTATATAGACAATCACCATTTAATTGAAGACATAGGAATAGTCCTAGGGGAATGTTTGTTAAAAGCCCTAGGTAATAAAGCGGGTATTAATCGCTATGGCTCCTTTACATGTCCAATGGACGAAACTTTAACTACAGTTGATTTGGATTTAAGCGGTAGAGGATATTTAGTTTATAATGTTAAGTTAAGTAGAGATAAGGTAGGGGAGTTTGAGACGGAAATGTTAAAGGAATTTCTTTACGCTTTAGCTATTAATGGTAAGTTTAACTTACATATTAATACCCACTATGGAGAAAATGACCACCATATAATAGAATCAATATTTAAAGCAATGGGAAGAGCTTTAAGAATTGCTTGTAAAATAGAAGAAGGTAATACAGATATACCTTCAACAAAAGGAGTAATATAATGTTAATTTTGCCGGCAATAGATTTAAAAAATAGAAAATGTGTAAGACTTCATCAAGGAAAAGAAGAAGAAGTAACCTATTATTTTGACAACCCTGTAGAGGTTGCTAAGGATTTAGAAAAAAAAGGGGCTAAATATTTGCACATTATAGATTTAGATGGGGCCTTTAGTAATGAAAAAAGAAATTATGATATTATTGAGGAAATTGTAAGGGAAATTTCTATTCCAATACAAGTTGGTGGCGGAATTAGAAATGAAGAAATTGTAGATAATTTAATAAAACTAGGCGTTAGTAGAGTAATACTTGGTACAGTAGCAGTTGAAAATCCTAAACTAGTTAAATCACTTATAGAAAAATATGGGGATAAAATAGCTGTTTCAGTCGATTGCTATGGTGAAAAAGTCGCTATAAAAGGTTGGGTTGAAAAAACCGATATAAATATTTTTGATTTTTGTCAAGATTTAAAAGATATAGGCTTAAAGACTATTATTTATACGGATATAAAAAGAGATGGTACCTTAGAAGGACCCAATATTGAAATTTTAGATAAACTACAAAAACAATTTGGTGATAATATAATAGCTGCTGGTGGCTTAAGTAATATTGAAGATTTTTATAAATTAAAGGAAATTAATCTATATGGTGGAGTTACAGGAAAAGCCTTATATGAGGGAAAAATCACCATGGATGAAATTTCAAAATTTTCTTAGTAGGAGTAAAGTTGTGAAAAAAATAGTAGCATGTTTAGATTGTAAAGATGGTAAGCTAGTAAAAGGAGTTCAATTTACAGACATAAAGGAAATTGCTGATCCAGTTGATAGAGCAGCTTATTATATTGAAGAAGGAATAGATGAAATAATTTATTACGATATATCAGCTTCTAATGAAGGTAGAAAAAATCAAATAGAAATTGCTAGAAGAATTGCCGAAATTTGTAAAAGTAAAAATATACCCTTTACTGTTGGTGGAGGAATTAGTACTTTAGAAGATATTCAAGAAGCCCTGGATGCAGGTGCAACAAAAGTATCTATTAATACTGCAGCTGTTAAAAACCCTCAATTTATTAAAGAGGCATCGGAGAAGTTTGGAAAGGACAAAATAGTAGTTGCTATAGACGGCAAAAAAAATGAAAATAACTCTTGGGATGTATATATAAAAGGCGGCAAAGAAAATACAGGAATTGATGTAATTGAATTTGCAAAAAAACTTGAAGAATTAGGTGCTGGAGAATTGTGTATGAATTCAATAGATGGAGATGGCGCTAAAAAGGGTTATGACTTAGAGCTTACAAAACAGTTAAGGAATAATTTAACTATTCCAATTATTGCTTCTGGTGGCGCAGGTAAACTTGAGCATTTTAAAGAAGCTTTTGAAGCAGGTGCAAATTCGGCTTTAGGAGCATCGGTATTTCATTTTGATGAAATAGATATACATGATTTAAAAAGATATTTATTGTTTAAAAATATTGAAATAGATTGGAGTAGTTATGAATTATGATAATAGAAAATATTAAATGGAATGATAGTGGTTTAATTCCTGCAATAGTACAGGATGCAAAAACTAAGCAGGTATTAATGTTAGCCTATATGAATAAAGAAGCTTTAGAGAAAACCCTAGAAACAAAATCCTCTTGGTTTTATAGTAGATCAAGAAAAGAATTATGGAATAAAGGGGAGACTTCAGGTAATACACAGAAAGTTGTAGAAATTGCATTAGACTGTGATAAAGATACAATTCTATTAAAAGTAATACCTAATGGACCGGCTTGTCATACAGGAGAGGTTTCTTGCTTTTTTAATGAAAAGGAAATATTTGAAGAAATTGTTGACAGGGAAATTTTGTTTAAAGAATATGAAATGATAAAAGATAGGGCCGAAAATCCAATTGAAGGCTCCTATACAAATTATCTATTAAAAGAAGGTGTGGATAAAATTTGTAAAAAAATTGGAGAAGAATCTGCAGAAACAATAATAGGAGCGAAAAATAATTCAAAAGAAGAATTAATTTATGAAGCATCAGACCTACTCTACCACTTAAATGTTTTACTTTATAATCAGGGAGTAACCCTTGATGAGATAATGACAGAAATAACTAATAGATATAAATAAGAAAAGAGCTTCTTAAGAAGCTCTTTTATGCATTTGCACAAGCAATTCCAAAATCTTTACATTTTTCTAAATCTTCATCTGAGGGATCATCATAAACTGCTAATGAATCTGTAACTAGGATAGCACCTAAGGCCTTAGTTCTTTCAGTCCATTCTTCCATCCACTCTCCATTGTTCCATTCGTAAGAACCGAATAAAGCTACTTTTTTATTAGGTAATTTATCTTCACATGATTCAAACAGTTCTTCAAAACTATCTTCTAATTCTTCATCTCCCATTGCAGGGCAACCAAAAGCTATTACTTCATAGTCGTCAATCATATCTGGATTAAAATCATCACTAAAATATAGATCATTTTCTGTACCAAGAGAGTTAGCTCCTTCTATAATAGCATTAGCCATATTTTCTGTGTTACCTGTTCCAGTCCAATATACAACTGCTAATTTTTTCATTATTTACTCCTTTATATTTATTTAAAATAAATTCTAAATTAAATCCTATATTGTAATGATATTTACAGAAATTAGTACATTCTTGAAAGGAAAGAAATTTTTTCTTAGCATATTCTAAATTACTATAAACTTTCCAAGTTCCAGTTAAAAGTGAATTTTTTCCCTTATTAATAATGTATTCTTCAACATCACTAAGAGGATAGTCTAAAAATATACCTATTTCATGAGGAAATTCACTATTATTTAAAATTCTATACTGTAAATGTTTCAAGGTTTCAAAAGTATCATTTAAAGGATAGGAATATTTTGATAGAAACTTTCTTGTACTGGTTAAGTTTAATCTTTTTGTTAATTTAACAATATTAAATAAATATAGTAATGTAGATAATTTATTATTTTTTAATAAATAAATATGCATATCATATTTATTAAGCATAATATTTAACTTATTAATTTCTTTAATTGAAAGAAAAGAGGAATTAACATTAATTAAATTGGCAATTTTTTCACCACATAAGGTTGGGGAACCATGGTTAATAATATATTTTTCTAGCAACTTTATCTCCTTTTAGACAATGATAATAAATATCAATTACAAGGAAAGTATAGCATCGTATTTTTGAGTAGTCAATAACTGTTATCAATTAGCTTATAAATTAATATTTAATATAAAAATAATCTAATTTATGAAATGAAAAAATTTAAAATTCAAATTGCTAAACTTGATAATAGGGCATAATTATGGTATTATCTTAAGGAATGATATGTAGTGGGAGGTGCTCATGAAACAATTTCTTGAAATACTATTAGGGATAGTTAGTATTGTAATTATAGTAAGTGTATTATTCCAAGATTCAAAGTCAGATGGTTTAGCTTCTTTAACTGAAAGTTCAAATACAGGAGGATATGGAAGAAAAACTTCAAAAAATTATCTTATTGATAGAATTGTAATAATTTGTTCAATCTTATTTTTTGTAATAGCATTAGCTTTAGCAATTTTATCTTAAATTTATTTGTAGACTTAAAAACTTTATGTAAATTTAGCGATTATTTATAATCGCTTTATTTTTATTAATTTATTATTTAAGGAGGATTTTATGGAACCAAGTATTTTTGGGTACATTGCAATAGGTTCAGGAGTTTTAGCATTAATTTTTGCTTTTGTAAAAATGAGCTCAATAAACAAAGAACCTGAAGGAAATGAAAGAATGAAAGAACTATCTTCATTTATTTCAGATGGTGCAATGGCCTATCTAGGAAGACAAAACAAAGCAATTATAATGTTTTTAGTAGTTGTTGCAATTATTTTAGGATTGGCTCTTTCATGGCAAACTGCAGTAGCTTTTATTTTTGGTGGTATTTTGTCAATGTTAGCAGGATTAGTAGGTATGAAGGCAGCTACTAAGGCAAATGTAAGAACAACAAATGCAGCAAAGGAAAGTGGTATGGGGAAAGCTTTAAATATAGCATTTTCCGGTGGAGCTGTAATGGGAATGTGTGTTGTTGGTTTAGGTATTGTAGGTATAACACTTACATATTTAATATTTGATGATGCAAACATAGTTACTGGATTTAGTTTTGGTGCTTCTGCTATAGCATTATTTGCCAGAGTTGGTGGAGGTATTTATACTAAAGCAGCTGACGTAGGTGCAGACTTAGTAGGTAAGGTAGAAGCAGGAATACCTGAAGATGACCCAAGAAACCCAGCAGTTATAGCTGATAACGTTGGAGATAATGTTGGGGACGTTGCAGGTATGGGTGCTGACTTATTTGAATCCTATGTAGGATCTATTTTGTCAGGTATAACTTTAGGATTAGCTGCCTTTCAAGACAAGGGTATTTATTATTCCCTAGGAGTTGCGGCAGTAGGGGTTTTAGCTTCAATAATAGGGGTAATCTCTGTTAGAGGGGATAAAGACCCACAAAAATCTTTAAATATGGGTACTTTTGTAAGTGCGATTTTAGCAATTGCAGGTTCAGCAGTACTATCATATTACATTTTAGATAGTTTTAGACCATTTACAGCAGTAGCAATAGGTATTGTAGTAGGACTTTTAATTTCACAATTTACTGAATATTATACTTCTGCTGATAAAAAACCTGTTCAAAAAATTGCTAAAGAATCTGAAACAGGAACTGCAACAAATATTATTTCAGGTTTAGCAGTTGGAATGATGTCAACAGCAGCACCTATAATTGTTATAGCAATTGGTATTATAGGAGCGTATCTTGGTGCAGGTGGCGCAACAAGCCCAACTGAAGGTTTATATGGTATTGCAATTGCAGCTATAGGAATGTTGTCAACTTGTGGTATGACAATAGCAGTAGATGCTTATGGTCCTATTTCAGATAATGCCGGTGGTATTGCAGAAATGGCAAACCTTCCAGAAGAAGTTAGGGACATTACTGATAAATTAGACTCTGTTGGAAATACAACAGCAGCTATAGGTAAGGGATTTGCTATAGGTTCAGCTGCATTAACAGCATTGGCTTTATTCGCTTCATATAACCAAGTTGTAAAATTAGACTCAATAGACGTTTCTGAACCAACAGTAGTTGCAGGTATGTTTATTGGAGGAATGTTACCTTTCCTATTCTCAGCTTTAACTATGGACGCTGTTGGTAAAGCAGCTAATGATATGATTATTGAAGTTAGAAGACAATTTAAAGAAATACCTGGAATAATGGAAGGAAAAGCTCAACCAGATTATAAAAAATGTGTTGATATATCTACTACAGCAGCATTAAAAGAAATGATAGTTCCTGGTTTATTAGCAGTAATAGTTCCAGTTTTAATTGGACTTTTATTAGGACCTGAATCCTTAGGTGGATTGTTAGCTGGTTCATTAGTAACAGGTGTTTTAATGGCAGTATTCATGTCAAATGCTGGTGGTGCATGGGATAATGCTAAAAAGTATATTGAAGAAGGACATCATGGTGGAAAGGGTTCAGAAGCTCATAAAGCAGCTGTAAATGGAGATACAGTAGGAGATCCATTTAAAGATACTTCAGGACCTTCATTAAATATATTAATAAAACTTATGACAGTTGTTTCATTGGTATTTGCACCATTAATTTATCAATATGGTGGATTTCTATTTAAATAATATTTAAATATATTAAGATTTTAAGATGCTAAGTAATTAGCATCTTTTTTTAGGGTAAATTTAAGTATAATCTGATAGTATAATATGTGAGGTGGGGCTTATGAGAATACTAATTGTAGAGGATGAAGTAAGATTATCTGAAGCTATTTCAGAAATTTTAAAATCCGAAAAATATGATGTAGATGTTGTCCATAATGGAGAAGAAGGATTAGATTATGGTTTATCAGATATATATGACTGTATTATATTGGATGTGATGCTACCAGGAATTGATGGTTTTACAATTCTTAAAGAACTAAGAAAGGAAAAGATTTCAACTCCAATTTTAATGCTAACTGCCAAAGATGAAATTTCTAATAAGGTAGAGGGCTTGGACTTTGGAGCAGATGACTATATGACAAAACCCTTTGATATAGAAGAACTCTTAGCTAGAATTAGATCTATAACTAGACGACAAGGTCAGGTTTATATAAATAATATTGAGTTTGAAGATCTAAAATTGGATTTATCCAATTATAATATATCAACAGCAGAAAAATCTATTAATTTAACGGCAAAGGAATTTGAAATTATGAAATTATTAATGAGTAATGTTAATATTGTTGTTACTAAAGATGAGTTAATATCAAAAATTTGGGGATATGATTCCGATGCCGAGGATAATAATGTAGAAGTATATATTTCTTTTTTAAGAAAAAAATTAAAGTTTATAAAAAGCAAGGTAAGTATTGTTACATTAAGAAAGTTGGGCTATAAACTTGAATATGCTGGTTAAGTTAAAAAGGAAGTTCATAATTATAACCATGTCACTTGTTTCTTTTGTCTTATTAGCTATATTAGTAGGTTTTTATGTTTTTATTTATAGATTTTTAAATCAAGATATTGATAATAGGCTAAAAAGTACTACTTTAGATAGTGCCATGGGAGTAGATTATTCCTTTGAAGAGAGAATAGAAAGAAACAATTTTGTTTTTGTATATTTAAAGGAAGGAAACTATTATAAACCTATAAATACAGATGCTAACTTACTGCCAGATGAAAAAGTTACTATTTCTATTTTGGAAAAAATAGAGAAACAAAATTCGGAAACTGGCTCAATAAAAATGGGAATTAATCAAATTAGGTTTTTTAAAATAGATAACTATGTTTCCTATACTGTTGTAAATGAGGACCTTAACACCTTGGCCTTAATAGCTAAAATGCTAGTAACAGCATTTATTACAGCCTTTGTTTTTATATTCTTTATAGCAAAATATTTAGCTTCTTGGGCCTTAGAGCCTGTTGAAAAAGCTTGGTATATGCAAAAACAATTTATTGCAGATGCTTCTCATGAATTAAAAACCCCTTTAACTGTTATACTTGCTAATTTGAAAATCCTAAAAAGGTATAATAATTTAACGGAAGAGCAAAACAAATGGGTTAATAATACAAATGACGAAGCAATAAGAATGAAGGATTTAGTAGAAGAAATGTTGTATTTAGCAAAAGGTGATGTTGAGCAAAACAATTTGCATTATTCAGATGTAAATTTTTCTGAACTTGTAGAGGAGGTTATATTAACCTTTGAATCTATTGCCTTCGAAAAAGGTCTTACAATTGAATATGATAACTTTCAAGAAGATATTATATATTGTGGAGATAGACAACAGTTAAAAAGACTTTTAATCATTTTAGTAGACAATGCTTGTAAATATTCTGATACGGGAAATGAAATAGAAATTGAGCTAAGTAAAAGTGAAAAGAAAATAATTTTTAAAATTACTTCAATTGGCAATATAATTGATAAGAAAAATGCAGATAAAATTTTTGAACGTTTCATTAGAGAATCAGAATCAAGAATGAGAAATTCAGAAGGTGGATATGGTTTAGGACTAGCTATAGCTAAAAATATAGTAGATAACCATAAAGGGAAAATAAGATGGGAGCCTTACAAGGATATAGGAAATACTTTTATTGTGGAATTAAATGTCTAAACTCTTTTTTTTCCTTATAATTTGTGTTATATTTAAGTATATACAATTTATTAGAATTATTAGGAGGAAAATTATATATGGAAGATACTGGACCCGAGGTCTCGATACAATTACTAATTTTAGTTTTATTAACTACACTTAATGCATTTTTTGCAGCGTCAGAAATGGCAATGGTGTCAGTGGATAGAAAGAAAATATCAAATTTAGCAGAAGATGGAAATAAAAAAGCAAGAATTTTATTGAATCTTTTAAAAGAACCTTCTAGATTTTTATCTACTATACAGGTAGGAATAACTTTAGCGGGATTCTTTTCAGCAGGATTTGGAGCTACGGGATTATCAGGAGATTTGGGAAGATTTTTAACGAATATTGGTGTGCCTTATGGTGAAAATATTTCATTTGCCTTAGTAACTATAATATTAGCTTTCTTTAACTTGGTTTTTGGGGAATTAGTACCAAAAAGAGTAGCTTTACAAAACTCGTTAAAATTTTCGTTATTTGCAATACCTGTAGTTAATTTAGTAGCTAAGTTTATGAAACCTTTTGTTTGGTTATTATCACTAACAACAAATGGAGTTTTAAGATTATTAGGACAAAAAGCTGAAGGGGTTGAAGAAAAAGTAACCCTTGAAGAAATTAAATCTTTAGTCGAAGTAGGTCAGGAACAAGGAGTTATTAATCCTGTAGAACGTGAAATGATTGATAGTGTCATAGGTTTTGACGATAAGCTAGCAGAAGATATTATGACAGCTCGTACTGAAGTATTTATGATAAATGTTGATAGTGAAATAGATGATTATGCTAGTAAGATGATGGAATTAAAATATAGTAGAATTCCAATTTATGAAGATGATATCGATAATATAATTGGTATCTTATATATTAAAGACTTTTTAAAAGAAGCTTTTGAACACGGCTTTGAAAATATAGATATTAGGAAAATAATTAGACCACCTTATTTTGTTCCTGAAAGAAAAAACATTAACGATTTGTTTTTAGAATTACAGGAAGGCAAAATGCATATGGCTATTTTAATAGATGAATATGGTGGATTTTCTGGTATAGTAACTATGGAAGACCTTATTGAGGAAATAGTAGGGGATATTGATGATGAGTATGATCATGATGAACCTGATTTTAAGGTTATTAATCCACTTACCTTCCATGCTAAAGGCTCTATATCCATTAAGGAATTAAATTCAAAAATAGGCTCTAAATTTGATGAAGATACTGAAGATTATGACACTTTAGGTGGACTGTTAATATTTAATATGGGCTTTATTCCAAATGATGGAGAAACTTACAATCTAACAATTGATGAAGTTAACTTTAAAATTGAAGAAGTTAAAGATAAGAGAATTCAATATGTAGGTATTGTTATTCCAGAAGATTATGGTGAAGATAAAACAGAAGATGAGGAAGAAGACAAAAAGAGCTCTTAGTTTTACTAGGAGCTTTTTTACAGGAATTTATTAGGAGAAGTAATGATATATATAAAGAGTAAAAATGATATTGAAAAAATGAAAAAAGCTGGTAATATTGTAGCTACTATGCATGAAGCTTTAAGGGATTATATTAGACCAGGAATTTCTACACTTGATGTAAATGATTTTTGTGAAAAACATATAAGAAAATTAGGTGGAAAGCCTGTTCAAATAGGTTACCATGGTTTTCCATATGCTACTTGTACTTCGGTAAATGATGAAATTTGCCATGGTTTTCCAACAGAGTATATACTAAAATCAGGAGATTTAATTACTGTTGATACTGTTGTAGAGTTTGATGGATTTATGGGAGATTCAGCTTGGAGCTACTATGTTGGTGAAGCAAGTGATAAAGTAATTGACTTAATGAAAACAACAAAAGAATGCCTTTATATTGGCATAGAGAAAGCTATTATAGGTAATAGACTAGGGGATATAGGTCATGCAATACAAGAGCATGCTGAAAGTAAAGGATATTCTGTAGTAAGAGAGTTTACAGGTCATGGAATAGGAAAAGAAATGCATGAAGATCCAATGGTACCACATTATGGTAAACCAGGTAGAGGTATAAGACTGGAAGAGGGAATGGTTATTACTATTGAACCAATGATAAATACGGGAAAATGGAAAAGTGTAATAGATAACAACAATTGGACTGCTAGAACTATTGATGGGGGATTATCCTGTCAATATGAGCACACATTAGCAATTACTACAGATGGTCCAATTATACTTACAAAACAAAAAGATGAAGAGGATTATTTATAATCCTCTTTTATATATAGTTTATTTTTTAATTCTCTTGTGTAAAATTCTTTATTTATATTATATAAATCCGTTGCGGTTTCTTCTAGATTAAATAGAGACCTATTTAATTTATCCTCTAGTTTAAAGTCTTTGTTTTTTGTGACTATATTTAAAGTCGATGATTCTTTAATCTCTTTTAGAATTAATTTTCCTTTGTTGTTTAATCCAAGTACTTTTATATATTTTACTGGTTCATTAATACTATTGTCTATAAGATTTTTATCTATACTTAAAAGGTAGTTTAAAATAAATCTTTGAATTCTACCTTTTTTATATCTTTTACTTATAGATAGCTCTATAAACTCTTGAATATTTTTAGCCTTTAAAATATTTTTAAAAAATAATTTGTCTAAACCTTCTTCATAACCGCTAATATTAGAAAAGTCTTTTTTCAAAATCAATATACAATATTTTAATAATAAATAATAATCTTCTAAGTTTGCTAAGTTAGAAAATTTATCTAGCTCATTACTAGATAAATAGGGTACATAGTCTAAAATAGAATCAATATTACCACTTAAGATATTTTTTCTAATAGATGTAGCAGAATTAAATTGTAAGTCTAGTAAATTTTCTTCTAAGTAGTTACTACCCTGTCTACGAACTGGAATAATTCCAATATTTAAGTCTAATTTAATAATGGACTTTATATATTCTAAAGCTAATATATTATTAGACAGAAAAGTATCATCCTTCGGAATATAACCGAGTAAGGATATAGTTGCTTCCTTATAGGCAGCAGCATAGCTTTTTCCCGTAGTCATTATTTCCTTTATTAATTGAGATAATTTTGTTGTATTATCTAGTTGACATTTTGCAATTTCATATAAATCCTTTAAATTTTCGTTTTCTATACCAAAGGAAATATAGTCAATACAATTCATTGCTTCTATAATCTTCATGCCTCCAAAGGCGAAATTTTCAGCAGATTGAAGGGAATAGATAGTTGGTAGTTGTATTATAAGATCAATGCCATTTTCAATAGCGTATTTTGCCCTTAAGAATTTATCGAAAATAGCTGGTTCACCTCTTTGTACAAAATTGCCAGACATTATAGCTACTATTTTTGACTGGGGGAATTTTTCCTTAATTTTTTTTATTTGATATAGGTGTCCAGTATGAAGAGGATTATATTCAGAAATAATTGCTATTGTTTTCATTATATTTCTACCTTTACACTCTTATCTATTTTTATACTATTTTTTGTTATTATTGAATCATAGGATAAAATTTCAACACTACTATTAGAAGCTAATTCTAAATTATTACTAAAGTTAGGATCTGTTATAGTATTTGGTGTGAAAAGTTTTGCATTACTAAATTGGATTAAAAAAACAATAATTGCTCCATATCCATTTTTACTTGCATCTATTAATTCTAAAATATGCTTACTACCCCTTTCAGTAGGTGCATCAGGAAACATTGCAATGCCATTTTCTTCTAAAGTTACACCTTTTACTTCTAAAAAAAAGTCTTTTTCTAGTTTTTCACTATAGAATTTAATATCGAATCTGCTGTTTTTATATTGTTTTTCCCTAGTCACATTTATAGGATTTAATTCAGATAGGATTTTTCTACTAACTATACTGTCATAAATAACCCTATTAGGGATTTGGGAATCTATATTTATAAGCAAGTCGTCTTTATATATGGATATTAAAGAATATTTTGTCTTTCTATTTAAGTTATTTGATTTTTCCAAGTAGCATTTTCTACCTTCAATAAATAATTCTTTACATCTTCCGGTATTTTTCACATGTACTTCTTCTATTTTATTATTAATTAATACTTCTGCAATAAATCTATTAATTCTTTTTATGAATATTCCTTCTATAATTTCGTTATACATTATTACTCCTTATTGATTTTATTCAAATTATATTATATACTAAAACACTCATAAGGAAGGTATTTATTATGGATATTAGATTTACAAATGAAAACATTTTTGACGTTAATGCAGAAAGTATAGTGTATTTTACAGACAATACTCTAATTGGTGAAAAGAGTAATGAATTAATTGAAAATGCTGGTGAAAGAGTTTTGGAAACCATTCAAAAGTTAAATGGATGTCCAACAGGTGAGGTAAAAATTATACCAGGATATAATTTAAAACAGAATTATGTTTTCCTATCGGTTTTACCAGAAAAAATTGAAAATGAAATAGAAATAGAATTGTTTAAAAGAATTTTTAATAAATTATTTAAATTAGCTGAAGAATATAAAATATCATCTTTTGCTATTGATGTATTGTATATGCAGACCATGTACGGAGACGATTATTTAAAGCTTTTGAATAATGTAGTTCGTTCTGCCGATTTAAAATATGATGATTATACCATATATATGAGTAAGGAATTAAATTGACTTTTGCATGCTATTTTGATAAGATTTTAATAGTGGTTTGAGGAAATTTTGCTAAATCAATAAGAGAGGGTGTTCTATAATTTTTCCAGAAGCACACGCGATAATTGCAAAAAATCTTTGTAAGGACATAAATGAAAATTATAATATTAACTTAAATGAGAAAAAGATGATTTGGGGAGCAATATCACCAGATATATTACCTAAATATAAGATTTATCGTCATTACAAAGAGGACAGTGAAGAGTTTTTAGTTAACGAAATAGTTAATTTAATATATATATGTAGATTTTTTAATTTAAAGAGTTTGGATAATTTTAAAAAGAAAATCATAAGTATAAAAATTGGAGTTATAAGCCACTTTTTGTCAGATTATGTTTGTTTACCACATAAGGAAAACTGGACATTTAATGAGGCTTTTAAAAAGCATGTAAATTATGAAAAAGAGTTAAATGAAGTTGTTAAAGATCACATATTTGAAAAGGATATTATCTCTACTGAAAAAATATCTTTATATGAGTGCGAAACAATTCATTTGAAAAAGTTAGTAAAAGAATACATTAATAAGGTAATAGATGAATATTCTTTAGAACAATCATATGAAAGGGATTTAAATTTTGCTTTAAACTTAAGCACTAATATTTCTTATTTTATATTTGATGTTGTAAATGAATTGAATCACGAAATTTCGATGGACTATTCTTTTGTATTTTAAATAAATTTTAGGGAGGAAGTATGCATCTTGAAAAAAAAAGAGATAATTTTTTGAAACAAGAACTTAGAGCTAATTTCTTATATCAAGATGATATAGACTCTCTGTATTTATTACTAGCTATTATTGAAAAGGACTATAAATGTAACACTTTAAAACCTAAATATAGCTGTACAAAAAAAATATTAAGAACTATTAGTAACTTTTTTAAGGATAGAGAAGATGTTGAAGAGATAACAGCTGCCTCTATGAAAATATTAAACGAAGATCTTTCAAGATTGGAGTTTGCAGTATATTTAGAAGCATATAGAATAGGTTACGATGATTTAAATGCAGTAAATACTTTTGAGAATTTTGTATTATCTAAAATACCAGCTGAAAGTTTAAAAAATAGAAGAAGATTATTTCATAATTACAAGAATAAAGAAATAAAGGATATAAAAAAACACTTAGCTTATAACATAAAGGATTTTGTTACATTTGAAAAAAATTTAAAAGGACTTATTACTAAATATTGTGATAGTGTTATAAAAGATAATGTTTATTCTTTAAATAAATATTTAGACAAACAACTTTTATTTAAATTTGACGGTATTAACACCTACATAGTTGAAGAAAGATTTTTAACTAAAAAAGAATTAGAGTTACTATATGAAAAAATAGTAAGGTCTTACTTACGTTCAATTAAATATTTGTGCAAAGAAGCTTTATGGTATGGAATTAATGATAAAGTTTTAAGTAGATATAATTAGACATTATTAGAGTTGTTAAACAACTCTTTTTTTTTACCTAAAATACAAGTAAGATGATTTTTAATACATTTATGATAATTTTTAAAAACTAAAATATTCTACTATATTCTATATTGTAAGATTGTAAGTATTTTGTAAGAAATAGAATTTCTAGATAGATTATAATTAATTATATGGGTTAGGAGGTTGTTGTGGATAAGATTATTAAGGTTAGAAATCTCTATAAAGTATATAAAATGGGAGAGGAACTAATATATGCTTTAAGGAATGTTAATTTAGATATTTATAAAAACGAAACAATTTCTCTTTTAGGTACTTCAGGTTCTGGAAAATCGACTTTATTAAATTTATTGGCAGGATTGGAAAAACCTACTAAAGGAAAAGTTGAAATTGGAGGTATAGAAGTTTCTAGTTTAAATGAAAAACAAATTACAAAGTTTCGGCAAAAAAATATTGGATTTATTTTTCAGTCCTATAATTTAATTTCTTCCATGACTGCTTTAGAAAATGTAGAATTTAGCTTAATGCTTAAAGGAGTCGATAAAGAAACTAGAATAAAAAGGTCTATAAAAATTTTAAATGATGTAGGTCTAGGGAAAAGGTTAAACCATAAACCAAATGAAATGAGTGGGGGTCAACAACAAAGGGTGTCTATAGCAAGAGCCTTAATAGACAATCCTAAAATAGTATTTGCTGATGAGCCTACTGGAAACCTTGATAGTAAAACTTCTAGGGAGATATTAAATTTAATAATGAATTTAACAAAAGAACATAATCAAACTATGATTTTAGTTACTCATGATGATGAAATAGCTAAATATGGCCATCGAACTATTTACTTAAAAGATGGGTCAATAGAAAATATAGAGTAGGAAAGGAAGTATATATGAAAAAAATAGTTGGTGTTTTATTAACATTAATTCTTATGATTAATATGGTTTTTTCTCCTTCAATTGTAAGGGCAGAGGAAAATTTAACTAGTTCTATAAAATTAGGAGTAGAAGAAGTATCTCTTTCGAAACAGTCAGCTGTTAAACCGGGAGATATAGTTAATGTTAAAATTAGTTTTCTAAATGAATCTGAAAATAATGGAGAAAATATTAGATTTGATTTAGATGCAGAAAGTAAGAAATCCTTTAAATTAGTAAGTGATAGTACTGCTAATAGAATTAAAAACATTAAGGCAAAGGAAAGCCAAGATTTAAACATTAGTATAGAAGTTTTAGAAGAAGTAGAAGAAGGTAGTCATAAAGTAGGCTTAATTGCCTTTTTAAATGAAAAAGATGAAAGCATAACTCAATCTTATTTTTTTAATATAAAAGTTGAAAAAGCTACTGTTGAAGAAGTTAATAACAATACTCCTAGTGAGCCGGTTGTAAATGATGCAGAAGTTTTTAATAGTGGTGGAGGGGGTGATTTTATTCCTGAATCCTCTAATTTGTCATCATCAGGTGGAGATTTTAATGGTAATGGACAAGATACAACTACTACGGTAATAAAGGGCGGTAAGCCAAAATTAATAGTGGATAATTATACTGTTTCTCCTAATCCTGTAAAAGCTGGTGAAGATTTTGATTTAACTCTATCCTTCTATAATACCAATAAAAAGAAGGCTGTGAAGAATATAAAAATAGTTATAAATTCTTCCGGAGGAACATCTATGGGAACTGGAGATGATTCTGGAGATAATCCTAATACTGCTAGTCCAAGTTTAACAGGTTCTGTTTTTATGCCGGTTAATAGTTCCAATACTTTTTATATAGAATCAATAGGAGCAGGAAAAAGGGTAAGTAAAAATCTGAAATTAACAACTCCATATAATGTTAATCCAAATACATATGAATTAAATGTTCATTTAGAATACGATGATTCTGAAAGCAATGAGTTTATATCGGAAGAAGCTTTAGGAATTAATGTTTATCAAGAAGCAAAAATTCAATTGGGAACTATTAATTTTATGGACCCTGAAGTTGGAATGCCATCAGATTTTTCTGTGGAATTCTACAATACGGGAAGATCTCCTATTCATAATTTAATGATTAAGGTTTCTGGTAATTTTGATGTTGAAGGAGATACTTACTATGTTGGTGATTTTCATCCAGGTAGTACTGAAAGTTTTTCAGCACCGCTAACTGCTATGGAAGCAGGTGAAGTTAAGGGGAAGTTGTTAATTACCTATGAAGATTCTACTGGTAAACCTCACGAGCTTGAACAAGAATTTTCAGCTACTGCTATTGAGATAAATATGGAAGAAGATCCTGATTTTATGGTACAAGAAGAAAAAACATCTATTTTTAAAAATCCTGTTTTTTGGATTATTATAGCTTTAATTGTAGTAGTAATTATAGTAATTGTTGTAAGGCTTAACAAAAAGAACAAGGAATTAGATGATGAACTTATAATTAATGATGACGAGCTGGAAAACCTAGATATTGAAGAAAAAAAGGAAGATGAAAAAGATAATATTGAAAATACACAATTAATAGATAAAGGAAATAAGGAAAATGAAGATAAGTGATCTTTTTTTAACTTCCTTAAAAAACCTGTGGAGAAGAAAAGTTAGGACTATTCTTACAATAATAGGTGTTTTAATTGGTTCCACTTCAATTATAATAATGCTTAGCATGGGCTTTGCTTTAACGAAAAATAATGAGGCTATGTTTGAAGAAATTGGAGGACTTTCTGCAATAACAGTTCACCCATCTGATAGCATGTATGCTCAATTCCAAGAAGAACAAACAACGAAATCTAAAAATGTAAAATTAAATAATTTAACTATTAATAAACTTCAGGCAATTGAAGGAGTAAAACTAGTTGTACCCTTTATGGAATTTAAAGGAGAAAGCCCTCAAATATTAAAGGGTAAATTGCTAGGTTGGGGTCAGGTGTATGGAGTGGACTTTAATCATATAGAAGAAATAGGTTATAAAATTACTTCAGGACATATGCCAACTGGTAAATACGATGCCTTAGCTGGTGTTGAAGTTGGGAATGGTTTTTATAATCCAAATGGTACCGACTTTGAACAAGTTCAAGTTGATTTATTAAATGATAAGGTTGATTTTGGATTAGTAGAGTATGATGAAAAGGGAAATTTTAAAATTAAATCAAAAAGCAAAATCAATTTTACTGGCTTAACAGGAACAGAAGGAAGTATGTATAGCTACCAGATACTAATAGGAATGGACTATTTTAAGGAATTAGCTACTGAAGCTAATAAAAAAGCCATAGAAAAAGAAATGAAAACAGATTTAAATAATTATTCTTTGGCTATGGTTCAAATAGAAGATGGGGCAGATTTACTAGAGGTACAAAATGCAATTAAAGCTGAAGGCTTTATAACTGAATCCAATGCGGATTTTTATAATGAAATCAAAGAAGGTACAGACAGTACTAGAATGATGTTTTTAATTGTAGGTGCAGTTGCCTTTATAGTAGCTGCCATAGGAATTGCCAATACTATGATTATGTCTGTCTATGAAAGAACTAAAGAAATAGGGGTAATGAAGGTAATTGGTGCATCTATAAAGGACATTAGAAATATGTTTTTAATGGAAGCTACTTTTATTGGACTTATTGGTGGTATAATTTCTATATTTTTTAGCTATTTAGTTTCATTTTTATTAAATTCCTTTGGAACAGTTCAAAGTGCAGATTTGTTTTATATGGAGGAAACTTCAAAATTATTGGTTTCCTATATTCCTTTTTGGTTACCATTTATAGGAGTTATATTTTCTACATTGGTAGGATTATTTTCAGGCTATATTCCGGCGAGAAGAGCAACTAAAATTTCGGCAATAGAAGCAATAAGAAATCAATAAGTATAAAAAAGAAGGTGTTAGCCTTCTTTTTTTGTTAAGATATTAGAAAAACTTGATTTATTAATATATTACATATATATTTTTTATAGGAAGTATTGTTTTTAATAAATATTATGGAGGGAAAGATGAAAAAAATATATAAGGGAAATGTGGTTTTTACTAAGAATATTGGTGAATTAACAAGTTTTGAAAATGGTTATCTAGTAGTAGAAAATGGAAAAATAAATTCTGTTTATAAAATACTTCCTAAAGAATATGAAGAATATGAAATAATAGATTTTAAAGATAAATTACTAGTACCAGGATTTGTCGATATACATTTACATGCTCCTCAAATTAATAATTTAGGATTGGGAGCAGATTTAGAATTACTTAATTGGTTAGAAAAATACACCTTTCCAGAAGAAGCAAAATATAAGGATTTAGATTATACTGAAAAATCCTACAAAGCTTTAGTAAATAAATTATGGGAAAATGGCACAACTAGTTCTGTAATTTTTGGAAGTATATTCAAAAAATCAAATATTTTACTATCAAAAATGATTAGTCAATCCGGTTTAAAAGCCTATGTCGGTAAGGTTAATATGGATAGAAATTCTCCTGACTATTATATAGAAGATACAGAACAAAGTTTAATAGATACAGAGGATTTTATTGGTGAAGTATCCAAGATTAAAAATATAAAACCTATTATAACTCCTCGTTTTGTTCCAAGTTGCTCAAAAGAATTAATGTATGGTTTAGGCGAGCTTGCAGAGAAATATGACTTAAAAATTCAATCTCATTTGTCAGAAAATATAGATGAAGTAAAGTGGGTAAGAGAATTACATCCAGATTGTAAAAACTATATTGATGTTTATGAAAAATATAATCTTTTAAGAAAAAACAAGGTAGTAATGGCTCACTGTGTTTGGTCAAATAAGGAAGAAACGAAAAAAATTAAGGACTATAATATTACAGTTGCCCATGCACCAGTATCCAATGGAAATCTAGCCAGTGGAATAGCACCTATTCCTTCTTATAGAGAAAATAAAATAAACGTAGGATTATGTTCCGACTTAAGTGGTGGTCATGAAATTTTCCTAGGGAAAGTCATAAAGGAAGCAGAGACCTTTGGTAAATTAAGAAGAATAGAGGATAATAAGAAATATAATTATATGACAACATTAGATTATTTTTATATGGCAACAAAGGGAAGTGGAAAATTTTTTGGTAATGTTGGTAGTTTTGAAAAAGGTTATGATGCAGATTTTTTAGTAATAGATGATAGTAATATACAAGATGTAAATGAAAGAAATCTTGAAGAAAGATTAAAGAGATTTATTTACTTAGGAAATAGTGGAAATATTTCTGAAAGATATATAAATGGAGAAAAAATCGAAAAACCTTTTTAATATAATGAAAATTTACTTATAAATTAATATATGATAAAATTATCAGATGAGGTGTTAGTTTGATAATTTTAGGTATAGACCCAGGGATAGCTATAGTAGGTTATGGAATAATAGAAGTTGTTGGAAATTCGATTAAATTGTTGGAATATGGATGTATTACTACTTCTTCGAAAAGTCCTGTACCAAAGAGGCTATCTTTTATTATGAAAGAAATGCGGTCAATTATAGACGAGTTTAAGCCAGATGAAATGGCTATAGAAGAATTGTTTTTTAATAAAAATGCCAAGACGGTTATTAATGTTGCACAGGCAAGAGGAGTAGAAATTCTAGCAGGTATTGAAGCTGGTTTAAAAATATATGAATATACTCCTTTACAGATAAAACAAGCCATTGTTGGTTATGGAAGAGCTGAAAAAATACAAGTTCAGGAAACTATTAAAACCATTTTAAGACTTAGTGAAATACCAAAACCCGATGATGCTGCTGATGCAATAGCAGTAGCGGTTTGTCATTCCTTTAGTCGTAAATTTAAAGAATTATATGAAATGAGGTAATTTTATTGTATGCATATATTATAGGTGATGTAAAAGCAATTTATGATGGAGAAATAATTTTAGAAAATAACGGAATTGGTTATAGAATCTTTTCTTCATTAAGTACAATTAGTGAAATAAACACCTATGAAACCTATAAAATTTATACTGAATATATTCAAAGAGAAGATGGAGTTTATCTATATGGTTTTAGTAGCGAAGACGAGTTGGAGTTTTTTAAAAAACTAACAAAAGTTTCATCAATAGGACCAAAAGCTGCAATTAGTTTGTTGTCTACTCTATCTGTAAATGATTTAAAATATTCTATTTATAATAATGATATAGACAATCTTACTAAAGCCCCAGGTATTGGCAAAAAATCTGCTGGTAGAATAATTTTAGAGTTAAAGGACAAAATTGATTTAGACTTTACAATACCAGTTGAACAACCAATGGAAAATGATTCTTTGGATAGGGATTTTGCAATAGAGGCCTTAGTTAATTTAGGCTATGTTAAAAATGAAGTTGAAAAAGTAATAAATAAAATGGATTACAAAAACTTACAGTTGGAAGAAATAATAAAATTAGCTATGAAAACCTTAGAAAATAAGAGGTGATTAAATGAATGATGCTAATGAAAGAATTGTTGGTGGAAGTTACACTAAATTAGATGAGGGTATTGAGTTTACCTTAAGACCTAAATGGATGAATGAGTACATAGGTCAAAACAAGGTTAAAAATAAATTAGATATTTTTATAAAGGCTGCTAAAGAACGTGAAGAAGCACTTGACCATGTTCTTCTTTATGGACCTCCAGGATTGGGAAAAACAACTTTAGCAAATATAATAGCCAATGAAATGGGAGTTAATTTAAGAATAACCAGTGGTCCGGCAATAGAAAAACCTAGTGACCTAGCAAGTATATTGACTAACCTAGGAAGAGATGACGTTCTTTTTATTGACGAAATACACAGAATTAATAGAACTGTTGAAGAAATATTATATCCGGCTATGGAAGATTATGCATTGGATATTATAGTGGGAAAAGGACCATCAGCAAGATCTTTAAGAATTGACCTGGAGAAATTTACCTTAATTGGGGCAACAACAAGATCTGGACAGTTAACCTCACCATTAAGGGATAGGTTTGGTGTAATGCTAAATTTAGAACTATACAAGGTGGAAGATTTAGCCAATATTGTAAAAAGATCAGCTACTTTTTTAAATGTTGAAATAGATGATGAAGGGGCCTTGGAAATTGCAAGAAGAAGCCGAGGGACTCCAAGAATTGCCAATAGACTTTTAAAAAGAGTAAGGGATTATGCTCAAGTAAAGGCTGATGGAAAAATTATTAGAAATACAGCTAAAGATGGTTTGGACTTATTGGAAATAGATCCACTGGGTTTAGACAGTGTAGATAGAAAAATAATAAAAACACTTATATATAATTTTAATGGTGGCCCTGTTGGCGTTGATACAATTGCTGCATCAACAGGAGAAGAAAGAATTACAATAGAAGACGTTTATGAACCTTATTTATTACAATTAGGGTTTTTAAATAGAACTTCAAGAGGAAGAATTGTAACATCAAAAGCATATGAACATTTTGGTGTAAAAAAATAATTTAAAGGTGTTATTTTGAGAACAGATGATTTTAATTTCGATTTAGATGAAGAATTAATTGCTCAATTTCCTATAAAAGATAGGGACCAATCTAAATTGTTGGTTATGAATAAAGAAAGTGGGAAAATTGAGCATAAATACTTTTATAATATAATAGATTATCTTAATAAGGGAGATGTACTTGTCTTAAATGATACAAGGGTTCTTCCAGCAAGATTATTTGGAAATAGACCAGGTAGGGATGAAAAAATAGAAGTACTATTATTAAAGAAAACTTTAGACAGTTCATGGGAGTGTCTAGTAAAACCTGGTAAAAAAATGAAAATAGGTACAGTAGTGGAATTTGGAAATGGTCTTCTTAAGGGTGAAGTTAAGGAAATCAAAGAAGATGGTTCAAGAATTGTAAAATTTATATATGATGGAATTTTTGAAGAAGTTTTAGAAGAACTAGGCACAATGCCACTTCCACCTTATATAAAGGAAAAATTAAAGGACCAAGAAAGGTACCAAACTGTATATTCAAAACATAATGGGTCTGCAGCAGCCCCAACAGCAGGCTTACATTTTACTAAAGATTTGTTATTAAAAATTAAAAACAAGGGTGTTAAAATAGCCTATGTTACATTACATGTTGGCCTAGGTACATTTAGACCTGTAAAAGTAGATAATATTAAAGAACATATTATGCATTCTGAATATTACAATATTCCAGAAGAAAGTTCGAAAATAATAAATGAAGCTATAGAGGAAAATTCTAAAATTATTGCTGTAGGTACTACATCTATAAGAACTTTAGAAACAGTAGCAAGGGATTATGGTAAAATTATACCAACAAGTGGCTGGACTGATATTTTCATTTATCCAGGTTTTGAATTTAAAGTAGTAGATAGTTTAATAACTAATTTTCATCTACCAAAATCTACTTTAATGATGTTGGTGTCTGCTTTTTCAACAAAAGAAAATATAATGAATGCTTATAAAATTGCTATTAAAGAAAAATATAGATTTTTTAGTTTTGGTGATGCAATGTTAATTAATAAAGAGGAAAATAGATGATAAATTATACATTAGTAAAAGAATCTAGTAATTCAAATGCAAGATTAGGTTATATAGATACTCCCCATGGTAGAATTGAAACTCCAATATTTATGCCAGTTGGAACAAGGGGAACTGTAAAAACCATGACTTCTCATGAATTATATGATATTAATGCTCAAATTATACTAGGTAATACCTACCATTTGTATTTAAAACCTGGTCAAGAGGTTTTAAGAGAGGCCGGTGGACTGCATAAATTTATGAATTGGAACCGTCCAATTCTTACGGATAGTGGTGGATTTCAAGTATTTAGTTTAAATACAATTAGAAAAATTACAGAAGAAGGCGTTGAATTTCGTTCACATATCGATGGTTCGAAACATTTTATTTCCCCTGAAAAATCCATGGAAATACAAAATGATATAGGGTCCGATATTATGATGGCCTTTGATGAGTGTGCACCATATCCTGCTAGTAAAGAATATATTGAAAATTCTATGCATAGGACCTTAAGATGGTTGCAAAGATGTAAGGACTACCATAAAAATACCGACAAACAATCTTTATTTGGAATTGTTCAAGGTGGAATGTTTAAGGATTTAAGAGAATATAGTGCAAAAGCCACAGTGGAAATAGATTTACCAGGCTATGCAATTGGAGGACTGTCTGTAGGAGAGCCAAGGGACTTGATGATTGAATATTTAAACCATACTATTCAATTTCTTCCAAAGGACAAGCCAAGGTACTTAATGGGGGTAGGAACACCGGATTATTTATTTGAAGCAGTAGAAGCCGGAATTGATATGGCAGACTGTGTTCTTCCTACAAGAATTGCAAGAAAAGGAACTGCTTTAACAAGTCATGGGAAGTTAGTAGTTAGAAATGCAAAATATTCAAAGGATTTTAGACCTTTAGATGAAGAATGTAATTGTTATACCTGTCAAAATTATAGTAGGGCCTATATTAGGCATTTAGTAAATGTTAATGAAATTTTAGGGGCAAGACTATTGACAATTCATAATTTATCATTTTTAATTAATATGATGGATAAAATTCGTCAGTCTATAAAAGAAGATAGATTTTTAGAATATAAACACGAATTTTACGATAAATATGGTTATAATTACCATAAAATTTAATGGAGGTAGAAATGCAAGGAACGGGTTCAATTCTCTTTTTAGTCGTTATGATAGGGGCTATGTACTTTTTAATGATTAGACCACAACAAAAAAGAGATAAAGAAGTTAGAGAAATGAGAAGCAATTTAAAAGTTGGAGACAATATTATTACTATTGGTGGAATCAAGGGAAAGGTTCTAAAAATAGGTGATGATTATGTTATAATAGAAACCTCTAACGCAAAAACAAGAATGGAGTTTGTTAAATCTGCAATTGGAACAGTAATTAAAGATGAGCCAGTTTCAGAACCAGATGAAGACGACATTGATGAAGATGAAGACGATGAAGAGGAAGACGACGAATAAAATTCAAAACTAAAAATGAATTTTAGTAGTCTTTTTAAAATTATATATTATTTGGATATATAAATTAGTAAAATATTTGATTTTATCAAATATTTTATTTTTTTATAGACAAATATTTGAATAATAAATTTATTTAAGTATTTTAAAGGTGAAAAATGAGTAAATGGTTTATTAAGGGAAATAAGGTTGATTATAGATTAATTAGTAAAAAATATGATATTAATCCAATAATTGCAAAACTACTTGTAAATAGACATATAGATGAAAAAGATATGTATAAATTTTTACATCCAAGCTATGAAAATTCAGTTCACAATCCCTTCTTAATGAAAGACATGGAAAAAGCAGTAAATATTTTAATTGACTCCATTAATAATTACGAACATATTAGAATAGTTGGAGATTATGACCAAGATGGAAATTCAGCTACTATGACTTTAATTGATGGAATTATGATTTATAATGAAAATATATCCTATGCTATTCCCCACAGAGTAGAAGATGGCTATGGAATATCTAAAAGAATAGTAGACGATGCTGTAGATGATAATGTAGATTTAATAATAACCTGTGATAATGGTATAACATCATTTGAAGTTGTTGAATATGCAAAATCAAAAGGTTTAAAAGTAATAGTAACAGACCATCATCAGGTGAAAAACGAAAATGGAGTAGATATTTTGCCTATGGCAGATGCTGTTTTAAATCCTAATAGACAGGACTGTTCCTATCCGTTTAAAAAACTATGTGGAGCTGGTGTTGCCTTTAAGCTTATTCAAGCTCTTTATGATAAATTAGACGGTGATAGGGAATACACGCTTGATTTACTAGAATATGTAGCGATGGGAACAGTCTGTGATGTAGTTGATTTAGTCGATGAAAATAGATATTTTGTAATTGAAGGATTAAAAAGAATTAACAATACAGAAAATTATGGTTTGAAGTGTTTAATAGAAGAAACAGGTTTAAAAACTGAAGTTAACACCTATGCTTTAGGATTTATTATTGGTCCTTGTATTAATGCAGCAGGAAGACTTGACAGTGCAACACTGGGAATAGAATTATTCTTAGAAGAGAATATGCTTAAAATTGAAGAAATTGCCAAAAAACTTGTAAGCTTAAATAACGAAAGAAAAAAACTTACAGAAGAAGGCCTTGAAAAAGTTGAAAATATTATAATTGAAGAAAATCTAAATAAAAATAATATTTTAATAGTTAAGGAAACAAGTATCCATGAAAGTATAGCAGGAATTATTGCAGGTAGAATTAAAGAGAAATATTATAAGCCTACAATTGTATTTACTTCTTCAAATGAAGAGGGAATTTTAAAAGGCTCAGGAAGAAGTATAGATGAATATAATATGTTTGAAGAAATTAACAAATACAATAATATGTTAAATTCTTTTGGTGGACATCCTATGGCAGCAGGCTTATCTATTAAAGAAGAACTTTTTAATGAATTTTCAAAACTATTAAATGAAAATAATTCTTTGGAAGAAGATGATTTAACTCCAAAGATTTACTTAGATTCACAATTATATGCAAATGAATTAACCTTTGATATTATAGATGAAATTAACACCTTGGAGCCTTTTGGCAAGGGCAATAGCAAGCCTATTTTTGGCGATAAAAATGTTAAAATAAATAAGTTGGATATTATTGGTAAAAATAAAAATGTAATTAAATTTCAATTTGATATTAGAAATAGATTAATGGAAGGTATTTATTTTGGGGATGTTGAAGATTTATTAACTTATCTTGAAAATAAATTTAAGAATAATAATAAGGCAAATACTAATAATTATACAAATGAATTTGTTGATATTGTATATTATCCCAATATTAATGAATTTAATGGAAAGAAGAATATACAGCTGGTAATAAAGGAAGTAAGATAGTATAAAATTGAGAATATAGAAAATATATGTTAATATTATACTATTATTTATACTTTAAAAGGAGGTGTATAAATATGCTTGAAGAATTATTAGCTAAAATAGAATTATATAATCCAGGAACAAATAAAGAATTAATTACTAAAGCATATAATTTAGCTGAAGAAAAACATGAGGGACAATTTAGAAGTTCTGGCGAACCATATTTTATTCATCCAGTAGCTGTAGCAAACATACTAGCCGATTTAAATATGGATGATGAAACAATTATGGCAGGCTTACTTCATGATATATTGGAGGATACCGATCTTTCATATGATTCTATGAAGGAAATGTTTGGAGAAGAAATAACTAAACTTGTAGATGGAGTTACAAAGTTAAAAAAATTAAGCTATAAATCCAAACAGGAAAATCAAGCAGAGAATTTAAGAAAAATGGTTCTCGCTATGTCAAAGGACATAAGAGTAGTTATTGTTAAATTAGCTGATAGACTTCATAATATGAGAACTTTAGAATATATGAATAGAAATAAGCAAATTGAAAAAGCAACAGAAACTTTGCAAATTTATGCACCCTTAGCTCATAGATTAGGAATTAATACAATAAAGTGGGAATTAGAGGATTTAAGTTTAAGATATTTAGAACCGGAAATTTATTATGAACTAGTGGAAAAAGTAAAATTAAAAAGAAAAGAAAGAGAATCCTTTATTCAAGATATAATAATGGTTTTAAACTTAGCCTTAGATGAATTAAATATTACTGGAGAAATAAGTGGTAGACCAAAAAGTATCTATAGTATTTATAAAAAGATGTATAAACAAGGCAAGGCTTTTGAAGAACTTTTTGACTTGTCGGCAGTTCGTGTAATTACAGATAGCATTAAGAATTGTTACGGTGTATTAGGGGCAGTTCATACTTTATGGAAGCCAATACCTGGAAGATTTAAAGATTATATTGCTATGCCTAAACCTAATTTATATCAATCTTTACACACAACTGTAATAGGACCTAGAGGAGAAATTTTCGAAGTCCAAATAAGAACTTGGGAAATGCATAGAACAGCTGAATATGGTATTGCTGCCCACTGGAAATACAAGGAAGGAACGACTGGTAAACAATCATCCCTTGACCAAAAGCTTAGTTGGATTAGAGAATTAATGGAATGGCAAAAGGACCTATCCGATTCTAGGGAATTTATTAATACTATAAAAGATGATTTTTCCATGGATGAAGTTTTTGTTTTTTCTCCAAAAGGTGATGTAATAGACCTACCGGAAGGTTCAACTCCAATTGATTTTGCCTATAGAGTCCATTCTGCAGTAGGTAATAAATGTGTAGGTGCAAAAGTTGATGGAAGAATAGTTCCTTTAACCTATAAGTTAAAAACAGGTAATATTGTGGAAATTTTAACATCTTCAAATTCCACAGGTCCAAGTATGGACTGGCTAAAAATTGTAAAGTCATCACAGGCAAAAACTAAAATTAAGCAGTATTTTAAGAAGAAGGAAAGAGACAACAATATTATTAAAGGTAGGGATATGCTTGAAAAAGAAGTGAGAAAACAAGGATATACCTTTAATGAAATATTGAAGGATCATTGGTTAGAATCTGTTAGAGAGAGAATGAGCTTTAAAAATATGGATGATATGTATGCATCTATAGGTTTTGGTACAACTCCTTTAACACAGGTTATGCCAAAATTAAAAGAACTTCATAAGGAATATTATCACACAGAAGATTCTGTTGAAGAATTACAAGAAAACTACTATAAAAATAAGATGCCAGTTAGTTCTGAACATGGAATTATTTTAAAAGGTGTAGACAATATACAACTTAAAATTGCAAAATGTTGTAATCCTGTTCCAGGTGATGAAATTGTTGGCTATATAACTAGAGGACGAGGAGTTTCTGTCCATAGAAAAGACTGTTCAAACATTTTAAATGTTGATGATGATAATCGACTAATTGAAGTTTCTTGGGATAATACTGAAGAATCCAACTATAATGTGGAAATAAAAGTTATAGCTTTTGATAGATTTGGTTATTTAGCAAGTTTAACACAGAAAATTTCTGAACTAGGAATAGACACTAGGGGAATGAATGTTGTTAAAAACAAGGACAAAACTTTTGATATTAATTTAATAGTAGAAGTTAAACATGCAAAACAAATAGAGGATGTTTTATCTACAGTTAGATCTGTAAAGGGAACATTAGATGTTTATAGAGTAAAAATGTAGTTAATTAAAGGAGCAATATGAGAGCAATAGTTCAAAGGGTAAAGGAAGCATCTGTAGAAGTTAATAATGAAATAATAGGAAAAATAAATCAAGGTTTTTTAGTATTTGTTGCAGTAAATGTTGATGATGAATTAAAGGATATAGATTATATTAAAAATAAAGTTATGAATTTAAGAATATTCGAGGACGAAGAAGGTAAAATGAATAAATCTATTATGGATATTCAAGGGGAATTTCTCGTTGTTTCACAATTTACCCTATATGGCGATGCAAGGAAGGGAAATAGACCTAGTTTTATTAATTCAGCAAAACATGAAAAAGCAAATGAATATTATGAGTTATTTATAGAAAAACTAAGAAATGATTCAGGATTAAAAGTTGAAACTGGAAAATTTGCAGCAGATATGCAGATTTCTTTAATTAATGATGGCCCTGTAACTATTCAGTTAGATAGTAGTAAGTTGTATTAGGAGTCTATATGGAAATAATAAAATATGTAACTAGATCTTTAGTTGAAAATGTATATATTGTTATTGAAAATGAAAAGTGCTTTATTGTTGACCCAGGATATGATTTCAAAGGAATACAAGGTATTTTAAAAGAAAGAAAATTAAAACCTGAATTTATTATATTGACCCATGGACATGGAGACCATATTGGTTCGGTAAAGGAACTAAAGGAATATTATAATATACCGGTATATGCACATATAGAGGAAAAAGAGTTATTAAATTCGCCACAATTAAATTTATCCAATCAAATGTATGGCGACATATCCTTAGAAGCTGACTATTATGTTAAAGATGGGGATATTATAAATTTTGAAAATAATGAATTAAAAATTATCCATACTCCAGGACATACACAAGGTGGAATGTGTATTTTAATGGGTCAGCATATTTTTACAGGAGATACGATATTTGCTGGTTCAGTTGGTAGAACGGATTTACCAACTAGTAATTTTGAAAAGTTAAACGAATCTCTTAATAAATTAATGCTGTTAGACGATGATTTAATAATTCATCCTGGACATAATTCAGATAGTACAATTGGTAGAGAAAGGATAAGCAATCCTTTCATATCTTGATTTTATAATTTATTTATTGTAAAATCTTTTATAGTTGAATATAAATACACTGTGAAAAAGAGGAGTAATTTAAAAATCTTTACAGAGAGGGAAATGTTGGTGAAAATTTCCTAAGTAATTTTTAAATGAAGGTTGCTTTGGAGTGTTAAAGTTAATTACTTTATAATTAAGAGAGTCATATTTATTATGAAAATTAGGTGGTACCGCGAACCCTTCGTCCTAAGGATGGAGGGTTTTTTTATTATGATTTTACTTAATTATAAATTTATTACTAAAAGAAATAGTATAGTTAAATAGTATTTTTTAATATTAATAAGGAGAAGATAGTTGAAAAATTTAGATAAGAATTATAATCCTAAGAGTTTTGAAGATAGAATTTATAAAACTTGGAAAGATGGACAATATTTTGTTGCTAAAATAGATGAAAACAAAAAACCATTTACAATTGTAATGCCACCTCCAAATGTAACAGGTAATTTACATTTAGGCCATGCATTAAATAACACCTTACAAGATATTCTTATTAGAAGAAAAAGAATGCAGGGATATTCTGCCTTATGGGTTCCAGGTACAGACCATGCAAGTATTTCTACTGAAATGAAGGTAGTTCAAAAAATTGAAAGTGAAGGAAAAACAAAGGCTGAACTTGGAAGAGAAGAATTTCTTAAAGAAGCTTGGGAATGGACCTACGAGTATGGTGGAAATATTAAAAACCAATTAGAAAAATTAGGAGTTTCCTGTGACTGGTCTAGGGAAGCTTTTACCTTAGATGAAAATCTTTCTAATGCAGTTCAAGAAGTCTTTATAAAAATGTATAAGGACGGCTTAATTTATAGAGGAGATAGAATTGTAAATTGGTGCGTAAGTTGTGGTACGGCAGTTTCAGATGCAGAAGTTGTTCATAAAGATGAAAGTGGGCAATTATGGCATATAAGATATCCCTTTAAAAACAAAGAAGGATATATAGTAATTGCTACAACAAGACCTGAAACAATGTTAGGAGATTTAGCTGTTGCAGTTAACCCTAATGATGAACGCTACGAGGACATTGTAGGAGAGACTTTGGTTTTACCTTTAGTAAATAGGGAAATCCCAATTATTTCCGATGAATATGTTGAAATGGAATTTGGAACAGGAATGGTTAAAATTACTCCTTCCCATGACCCTAATGACTTTGAAGTTGGAGCTAGACATAATTTAGGTCAATGTGTAGTTATTGATGAAAAGGGTTATATTCCAGAAGGTTATGGAAAATATTCCGGAAAGGAAAGACTTGAAGCAAGAAAAGCTATTGTAGCGGACTTAGAAAAATTAGGACTTTTAGATAAAATTGAAGATCATGAACATTCTGTAGGACATTGTGAAAGATGTGGAGCTGTAATTGAGCCGGTTATTTCTAAACAATGGTTTGTGAAAATGGAGAACTTCGCTAAAGAAGCCCTTGAAGTATATAAAAACGGTGAAGTTAATTTAATACCTTCCAGACTTGGCAAGGTTTATGAAAATTGGCTTACAGGAACTAGGGATTGGACTATTTCACGTCAACTTTGGTGGGGACATAGAATTCCAATATACTATTGTGATGATTGTGGAGAAATAATAGTTTCCAAGGAAAGACCTGAGAAATGTACTTGTGGAAGTACAAATCTAAGACAGGACCCTGATACTTTAGATACTTGGTTTTCATCTGCCCTTTGGCCATTTTCAACTTTAGGCTGGCCTGAAAAAACACCTGATTTAGAGTATTTCTTCCCAACGGATGTTTTAGTTACAGGATATGATATTATATTTTTCTGGGTAATTAGAATGGTGTTTTCATCATTATACAATATGGGAAAAGTACCTTTTAAGGATGTATATTTTACTGGGCTAATTAGGGATTCCCAGGGAAGAAAAATGAGTAAGTCCTTAAATAACGGTATTGACCCATTAGAAGTAATTGACCAATATGGTGCAGATGCTTTAAGATTTACATTAGTTACAGGTAACTCCCCAGGTAATGATATGAGATTTTATATGGAGAGGGTAGAAGCCAACAGAAACTTTGCTAATAAATTATGGAATGCTACTCGTTTTATTTTCATGAATTTAGATGAGGATAATATAAAAAATATTGATGACTTGGAACTTGAAAATGTAGATAAGTGGATAATTTCACGTGCTAATAATCTAATTAAAAATGTAGATGAAAATATAGATAAATATGAAATTGGACTGGCAGCAGATAAGATTTATGATTTTGTTTGGAACGAGTTTTGTGACTGGTATATTGAATTAGTAAAGACTAGACTTTATAATTCAGATTTAGAAAGAAGTATAAAGGCTCAAAGTACATTAATCCATGTATTAGATATAATTTTAAAGTTACTTCATCCTTTTATGCCTTATATAACTGAGGAAATCTATTCTATAATGCCTAATAAAAAGGACATGCTTATAAATGAAACTTGGCCAAAATACGAGTCAAGCTATGAATTTATAAATGAAGAAGAAAAAATAGATATAATGATAAATGCAATTAAATCCATTAGAAATGCAAGGGCTGAACTAAATATTGCCCCAAGTAAAAAAGCTGAATTAATATTTAGTAGTAAGGATAGGAATTCAATAGATACTTTAAAAGAGTTAACAGAACATTTTAAAACTTTAGGTGGAGCTTCAAGTGTTAAGTTTTTAGAAGAGGATTTAGACGAAAACATAGATGCAATTTCTATAGTTCAAAATAAATTTAAGATTTTTATACCTTTAGCTGATTTAGTTGACTATTCTAAAGAGTTAGAAAGATTAGAAAAGGAAGCTGAAAAACTTAAGTCAGAAATTAAAAGAGCTAGTGGAAAATTATCAAATGAAAAATTTACCTCTAAAGCACCTGAAAAAGTTGTACAGGAAGAAAGAGATAAATTGGTAAAATATGAAGGTATGCTTGAAGAGGTAAATAGTTCAATAGAAGGAATTAAGGCAAAATTATAATGGAATTTGATGAAGCTTTAGCATATTTGGAAGATGTAAAATATGGACATTGCAAGGACTTAAATAACTTTAAAGAGGTCCTTGCTCTTTTTAATATAGACGAATCGGATTTTAAAATTATTCAAATAGCAGGAACAAATGGAAAAGGGACAGTTGGAACTTTTTTAAGTAATTTTATTGCAAATTCCAGTAAAAAAGTTGGTCATTTTATTTCTCCCCATCTAATAGATTATAGAGAAAGATTTAAAGTTAATAATAATATTATTTCAAAGGAAAAATTTATAGAAATTACAGAAATAATAAAAGATAAGTTATCAGATAAGTTGAAAAATAGCTTAACCTATTTTGAATTGTCATTTCTAGTGGCTTTACTTGTCTTTAAGCATGAAAAAGTTGAATATTTAATATTGGAAACTGGAATAGGTGGAAGATTTGATATTACAAATATTTTTTCAAATAATATTCTATCTATTATAACTACTATTGCCTATGACCATACAAATATTTTAGGAAATTCTCTAGAGGAAATAGCCTACCATAAATCCGGTATAATAAAACCCTATTCAAAGGTTGTTTCCTATTGTCATACCAGAGAGGTTGATGAAATTATAGAAAAAGAGGCTTTTAATAAAAAGGCTGTCTTAGATTTTCTAAATAAAAAAGATATAAAATTTTTAAAGATGGACATTAATGGTTCAGATTTTATATTCTTGTCAGAAGAATTTCATACATCAATGATTGGAAAACATCAAATATATAATATTTGTTTAGCTTTAAAGGCTTTTTTATTATTAAATATTGCTTATAATAAAACTATTATAAAGTCAATAATAAATAAGCTTCAATTTGAAGGAAGAATGGAAAAAATAAATAGCAATCCAACTGTAATTGTAGATGGAGCTCACAATGATGAAGGTTTAGAAATTTTAAATAAAAATATTAAATATCTTAATCTTGAAGATTTTATTTTAATAGTAGGCTCAATGAACGATAAAAATATTTTTAATAAATTAGAGAAGATTATATTAAGGGCGAAAACTGTTATTTTTACAAAAATTGATTATGAAAGAGCTATAGAGCCGGAAAAGTTAATTAAATTACTTAATTTACAGAATAAAGAGTATCACATTTTAACCAATCTTAAAGAAATTAAGGAATTTATATTAAATAATGTTAAAAAGGAAGATTTAGTTTTAATAACAGGCTCCTTATATTTAGTTGGAGAATTTAAAAAGGTTTTTTAATGAAGAATAGTAATAGTGGAGAGAAATATGTATAGTGACTTTGCAGAAATTTACAATAAATTAGTTTTTGATATAGATTATGATTTCTATTACAATACTATAAAGATAGAATTAAACAAATATAATATTATTCCAAGAAATATACTGGAAATAGGAATAGGTACTGGGAATTTAACTAAAAGAATGAATTTTGAAACAGATTCCTATATTGGAATTGACTTAAGTCAAAAAATGCTGGAAATTGCCAGTAATAATCTTATAGGTAAAAAGGACATAAGCTTATTAAACGCAAATATTATAGATTTTACTTTAGAAAATTCCTTTGATTTAGCTATAAGTACACTAGATACAATAAATTATATATTAGATGAGAAAGAATTGTTACTAGCATTTGAAAATGTTTATAATAGTTTAAAAAAAGATTCTGCTTTTATTTTTGATATTAATTCTGAAAATAAATTAATGGAAGTTCTAGGAAATAATACCTTTGTATTTGAACATGAAAATATATTCTATACATGGCAAAATTTTTTAGATGAAGAAGAAAATATAGTTGATTTTGTTTTAGATTTTTTTATAGAGGAAAATGGATTATACAGAAGAATAAGAGAAGAGCAAAGTGAAAAAATTTATTCCCTAGACTTTATAATAGAATTATTAAAAAAAGTTGGTTTTAGAAATATTTCTTTTAAAGACTTCGATAGTGGAAATAAGGTTAATGAAAAAACCCAAAGAATTTTGTTTACAGCTATTAAATAATCTATAAAATATAATATGTACGTTTTAGTATTTCTTGCAATTTAGAATTAAATATGGTATAGTTGAATTGTAGCAAAGCTACGCGTATCAACGATGGACATTATCGTTGAGTTCGTTTATTTTTTTTGGAGGATTTTTTTAATGGCTAAAGGCAAAGTAAAATGGTTTAATGCAACTAAAGGATTTGGATTTATATCTACAGAAGAAGGAGAAGACGTTTTCGTTCATTATTCAGCTTTAGAAGATAATGGAGAGTTCAGAACTTTAGATGAAGGACAAGATGTTGAATTCGAAGTAGTTGAAGGAACAAAAGGTCCACAAGCTTCTAATGTAGTTAAGTTATAAATTACAGAAATATTTTTAGAAGTAAACCAAAGCCCCTAATTATTTAGGGGCTTTTGTAATTGGAGGATATATGAGTAAATTATATAGGGCAATTAATAAAAAGGAAACAATAAGATTTTTTATTATAAATTCTACTGAGATAATAGAAGAAATGAGAAAAACTCATAATACTTCTACAACTGCCACAGCTGCATTAGGTCGATTAACTACTATGGCAGCAATAATGGGCTCGGATATAAAAAATGAAAAAGAAAAAATTATTTTAAAAATTAAGGGTGATGGTCCTTCTGGAATGCTTATTTCGGAAATAAATTCTAAAGGAAACATAAAATCATATATTCAAAATCCTCAAATAGATATTCCAAGTATTGCTGAAAATAGCAAATTGGATGTAGGCTCTTTTGTAGGGAAAAATGGAGCATTGGCAGTAATACATGATTTTGGCTTTGGCGAACCTTATACAGGTCAAACAAGCTTAATTTCAGGAGAAATAGCAGAGGACTTTGCAAATTATTTCTATCAATCAGATCAGCTACCTACAGTAGTTACTCTAGGTGTTTTAGTTGATACTGACTATTCAGTAAAATCAGCAGGTGGTATTTTCATTCAAGCCTTACCTGGTTATACAGATGAAGATATAGATATGTTGGAAAAATGTATAAATAATCTTCCATCAGTAAGTTCATTATTTAACCAATATAAATCTCCTGAGGAAATTTTAAATATATTTTTCAAGGAAATGGAAGTTGAAGTTTTAGAAATAGAAGATAGAAACTATAAATGTGACTGTAATAGAGATAGAATAGAAAATGCATTATTATCTATTGGAGAAGGGGAACTTAATAAAATAATAGAAGAAGATCATCATATTGAATTAACCTGTAGTTATTGTAATAAAAAATATAATTTTTCTGAAGAAGAAATTAAAGATTTACTAGAGAAAGCAAGGATTTAGTCCTTGCTTTTTTTGCCGTTAATGAATTATAGAAGATTGTTATTATTTATGATATAATATATTAAATATTTTATATAAGGGATGAATTAAATGATAAAAGTTGGAATTGTTGGGTCAACCGGTTATGCTGGTGGAGAATTAGTAAGGTTGTTATTACAGCATAAAGAAGTTGAAATTAAATGGTTATATTCACAAAGTTATCTTGGAGAGGATTACCATAAAATCTATGGTAATTTTTTTAAACTATTAGATAAGAAATGTGTTGGAGGAGATATTAATAAATTAGCTGATGAAGTAGATTTAATATTTACTGCTACTCCACAAGGGTATTGTTCGGGAATAATAAATGAAGAACTCTTAAGTAAGGTAAAAGTAATTGATTTAAGTGCTGATTTTAGAATTAAAGATCTAGAAATATATAAGGCATGGTATAATTTAGACCACAAATCTCCAGACTATATTGGTGAAGCAGTATATGGTCTGTGTGAAATTAATAGAGAAGAAATTAGAGAAACTAGAATTTTAGCTAATCCAGGCTGTTATACTACAGCATCTATTCTTTCCCTATACCCACTAGTTAAAGAAAAAGTAGTGGATTTAAATAGTATTGTAATTGATGCAAAATCAGGTACATCAGGAGCTGGAAGAAGCAGTTCGGTTTCGACCTTATTCTGTGAAGTAAATGAAAGTATTAAGGCCTATGGAATTACAAATCATAGACATACACCAGAAATTGAGGAACAACTTAGCTATGGAGCCGGGGAAGATGTTTTAGTGAATTTTACTCCCCATTTAGTTCCTATGAACAGGGGTATTTTAACTACTTCCTATTTAAATTTATTAGATAATTTAAATTATTCTGACATAAAGGGAATTTATAATAAATATTATGGTAATGAGTTTTTTATTAGACTTTTAGATGAAAATGTATTTCCAGAAACTAGGTGGGTTTCAAGTAGTAACTTTGTAGATATTAATTTTAAAATTGATAGTAGAACAAACAGAGTAATTGTTGTTTCTGCAATAGATAATTTAATAAAAGGTGCAGCAGGGCAGGCTGTACAAAATATGAATATAATGTATGGTTTAAAAGAGAATGAGGGATTGGAACAAATTCCTTTGTTCCCATAATAGATAAGGAGTGTATATGAGAGAAATTAAGGGAGGTATTGTTTCTCCAAAGGGTTTTTATTCTGCAGGAGTTAAGGCGGGAATAAAAGTCGATAGTTTGGATATGGCTGCAATATACAGTGAAGTACCAGCAAGTATAGCTGGTACTTTTACACAAAATATAGTAAAAGCAGCACCGGTAGTTTGGGATAGAAAAATAGTTGAAGATAATTTAAAATCTCAGCTGGTAATTATTAACAGTGGTATTGCTAATGCAGCAGTAGGTAAAGAAGGACTAATGGATTGTGAAGAAACTGCAATTGAAGCTGAGAAAATTTTTGCTTTAGATAAGAATTCTATTTTACTGGCATCAACAGGACTAATAGGTTCTAAATTACCAATGGATAAAATAAAGAAAGGCGTTAAATTATTAAAAGATAATTTAAATAATTCAGAGGAAAGTGCTAATTTAACAGCAAATGCTATTTTAACTACAGATACTAAAAAGAAAGAAATAGCAGTTGAACTAGAGTTAGATAATAAAATAGTAAAAATAGCTGGTATATGTAAGGGTTCAGGAATGATTCACCCAAATATGTGCACTATGTTGGCTTTTATTACTTCAGATGTTAATATTGATGATTCACTTTTAAAAGAATGTACAAAAGAAATAGTAGAAGATACTTTTAATATGATTTCAGTTGATGGAGATACGTCTACAAATGATACAGTTTTAGTTATGGCTAATGGACTAGCAGAAAATAAAAAAATTATTAAGGAAGATAAAGAATTTTTAAAATTTAAAGATGCCTTAAAATATGTTCTAACTTATTTGGCGAAAAAAATCGCTGAAGATGGGGAAGGTGCAACAAAATTATTTGAAGTTAAGATTAAAGGAGCCTCTTCTACAAATCAAGCTAAAAAACTTGCTAAATCAGTTGTAACTTCTAATTTAACTAAGGCAGCATTATTTGGAAATGATGCTAATTGGGGAAGAATTTTCTGTGCAATGGGTTATGCAGGAGAAAACTTTGATCCTTTTAAGGTAGATTTAAATTTCATAAGTAAGGCTGGAAATATAGAAATTGTTAAAAATGGAGTAGCTGAAAATTTTAATGAAGAAAAGGCTGTAGAAATATTATCCCAAAAGGAAGTTTTAGCATTAATTAATCTAAAAGAAGGAAGTTACGAAGCAACGGCTTGGGGTTGTGACTTAACCTATGAATATGTAAAAATAAACGGAGAGTATAGATCATGATAGATACTTTAAATTCAAATTTAGTGGAGGATAAGGCCAATATTTTAATTGAAGCTTTACCCTATATACAAAAATTTCATAACAAGGTAATTGTAATTAAATATGGTGGTTCAGCTATGTTAGATGAAACTCTGAAGGAAAGTGTAATGAGAGATGTTGCCTTGTTAAAATCCGTTGGAATTCATCCTGTAATTGTCCATGGTGGAGGAAAAGAAATAACTAAATGGGTTGAATTAAATGGAATGAAATCTGAATTTTATAATGGATTTAGAATAACCGATTCAGACACAATGAAAATAGTAGAAATGGTTCTTGGAGGAGTTAATAAAGGCCTAGTCTCCCATATGGAAAGCTTAGGAGTAAAGGCAGTAGGATTAAGTGGAAAAGACGGCTCTATGTTACGTGTTAAAAAGAAGGAAATAGATAATGTAGATATAGGATTTGTCGGAGATATTACAAAGGTGAACACACAATTAATTAATACTTTACTAAAAGATGATTATGTACCGGTTATTTGTCCTATAGGATTAGATAAAAATTATAAGATGTACAATATAAATGCCGATGAGGCTGCTAGTGAAATAGCAATATCTTTAGAAGCTGAAAAACTTGCTTTTTTAACGGATACAGAAGGTTTTTATTTGAATTTTAATGATGAGAGTTCCTTAATTTCCAGAATATCGGTAAGTGATTCACAAAAATTAATTAGGGAAGGAAAAATTAATGGTGGAATGTTACCTAAAATGGAAAATTGTATTAGGGCGGCTAAAAATGGTGTAAAAAGAGTCCATATTTTAGATGGTAGAAAAATGCATAGTCTTTTATTGGAAATATTTACTAAAAAGGGTATAGGAACATTAATTTATAGATAAAGGAGTAGTAATGGATAAATATATAGATTTAGCAGAAGAAAATATTTTAAAAACCTATAATCGCTTCCCAGTAGTTTTTAAAAAGGGAGAAGATGTATATCTTTATGATAATGAAAATAAAAAATACTTAGATTTTTTAAGTGGTATAGGAGTAATTGGTTTAGGATATAGTAATAAAAAATTCATAGATAGTATTAAGGAGCAGGTAGAAAATTTACTACATACTTCTAACTTATTTTATACAGAAGAAATTGCAATTGCTGCAGAAAAAATAATAGAAGTTAGTAAAATGTCTAAGGTGTTTTTTACAAATAGTGGAGCTGAAGCAATAGAAGGAGCCTTAAAAGTAGCAAAAAAATTTGCCTATGAAAAAAATGGAAAAGATGAATATGAAATTATAGCATTTAAGAACTCTTTTCATGGAAGAACAATAGGTGCACTGTCTGTAACAGGTAATGAATCTTACAGGGAGCCTTTTTATCCTTTACTACCAGGAGTTAAGTTTACAGAAATAAATAATATAGATAGTGTTAAAAAACTAATTAATTCAAAAACTGCTGCAATAATTGTAGAACCTATTCAAGGAGAAGGTGGATTAACTGTAGCAGATAGTAAATTTTTAAAGGAATTAGAATCTATTTGCAATGAAAAGAATATTTTATTAATTCTAGATGAAATACAATGTGGAGTAGGAAGAACAGGTAGTTTTTATAGGTATTTAGAATTAGGTATAAAACCAGATATTGTAACTACTGCAAAGGCTATAGGTAATGGAATTCCGGTAGGAGCGTTTCTTTTAAATGAGAAAGCTGCTAAAGCTTCATTAAAGCCAGGTGACCATGGTACAACTTATGGTGGTAATCCTTTAGCTGGAAAAGCTATTTCTACAGTAATAGATATTTTTAAAGAAGATAAAATTATAGACAAGGTTAATCTAACATCAGAGTACTTTGAAAAGAAATTAGATGAATTAGTTAACAAGTATGATTTTATTTTAGAGAAAAAAGGTATTGGATTAATGAGAGGACTAAAACTATCTTCCGATAAAAAAGCTGGAGATATAGTAAAAAATTCTTTAGATAATGGATTAGTTATAGGAACAGCAGAAGGAAATGTTTTAAGATTTTTACCACCATTAATAATAGACAACAACAATATAGATGAAATGATAGAAAAATTAGAAAAATCCTTTTAATTTCATATTGTAACAAAAACAAGAGTAAAGGCTCTTGTTTTTTAATTTATTTAAAAGATTATAGTTTATCAATATAAGTATAGATATTATTAAAATGTTTTATTTTTAGATTTAGATATAATAAAATTATCAATATTAATATCTATAGGAGGTATATTATGAGAAAAGAATATCCACGTCCAAATTTTGTAAGAAAAGACTGGCTTAATTTAAATGGAGAATGGGACTTTAAGTATGATGATAAAAATACAAAAATAAATGTTCCCTTTGTTCCTCAATGTAAATTAAGTGGAATTAATGAAAGAATAAGAACGGATTTTGTAGTCTATGAAAGAAAATTCAATATTCCTAGTGAATGGAATGGAAAAAATATAATATTACACTTTGGTGCAGTAGACTATAGTTGTGAGGTTTTTCTTAACAATAGTAAAGTAGGTTCACATAAAGGTGGAAATACCTCCTTTAGTTTCGATATAACACGTTTTTTAAAAGATGGTGAACAAGTATTAACAGTAGAGGTTTACGATCCATTAAAGGACGATACAATTGCAAGAGGAAAACAATTTTGGAAAGAGGAAAGTGAATTTATTTGGTATACTCCAAGTACAGGCATATGGCAAACCGTTTGGTTAGAACCTGTTGATGATTCACATATTTCATATGTTCATATGACTCCTAATATAGATAGGGGAGAAGTTGAAATAAGGTTTGACTTAGATAAAAAATGTAAATTACCCTGTGAAGTTAATTTTCAAATAAAATTTAAAGATGAAATAGTTAATGATACCTTAATTAAATGTAATCAATTACAAAATAAAATTGTAATAGACGTTTTTGGAAATAGGGCAATGGAAGGTAGTTTTCATTTTACTGGTAGATATTGGACTCCAGAAAATCCTGTTTTATATGATGTTGAAATAAAATTATTAAATAATAATATCATTAAAGACCAAGTTAAAAGCTATTTTGGTATGAGAAAAGTCCACATTGAAAATGGAAAATTTTATTTAAATAATCTTCCTTATTATAATAAATTAATTTTAGACCAGGGTTATTGGAAGGATGGATTAATTACTGCTCCTAAAGATGAAGATTATAAAACCGATATTATTAAATTTAAAGAAATGGGCTTTAATGGATGTAGAAAGCATGAAAAAGTAGAAGATCCAAGATTTTTATATTGGGCAGATAAATTGGGATTTTTAGTTTGGATTGGAATGGCAAGTTTTTGGAGTTACACTCCAGAAGCAGCAAGTAATTTTACTAAGGAATGGTGTGATGTAATAAAAAGGGATTACAATAGCCCAAGTATAGTAGTTTGGGGAATGTTAAATGAAAGCTGGGGAGTACCTAAAATTTATGATAATTTATTTCAACAAGCTTTTTCCCAATCCTTATATTATTTAGCTAAAAGTTTAGACCAAAGTAGACTTGCAATAGGTAACGATGGTTGGGAGCAAACCGTAACAGATATTGCTGCCCTACATACCTATAAACATGGTGTAGACAAAGACTATAAGCAACATGAACTTTTCTCTAGAAGTTTAAAAAACATTGATGAAATGCATAATATTGTAGAAAAACTACCTTATGCTAAGGGTTTTAAATATAATGGAGAACCTTTTATGATTACTGAGTTTGGTGGAATTTCAATGGCAAATGATAATTCAGATGACTGGGGTTATACCTTTGCAAGAAGTGAAGAGGAGTTTATTTCCACCTATGAGAGAATTATGGATTCTATTTATGAATCAGATATAATTTGTGGTTATTGCTATACTCAAGCTACAGATATTGAACAAGAAACCAACGGATTATTGGATATAGACCATGAATTTAAATTTAATCCAGCTAGGATAAAAGAAATAAATGATAAAAAGAAAGTTAATAATCTTTAAAGTAAGTCTCACCTCAGGTGGGACTTTTTATTTTATGGATAGTGATATTAATCTTAAAATATGATAATCTAGTTTTAAGTGTTGTTAAAAATAAGTAAAATATATTTATAGAGATTTTTTATATTAAATTATAACAGGGAGAAAAATATGAAATTTAAGTCCGTTAGAACTAAAATATTACTAAGTAGTTTAGTTTTGTTTGCAATACTCTTATTTTCGTTTTTTATTATATACAATATTTCATTATCCCATATTAAATCTATGACAATTGCATCAACAGAATCAGCTGTTGATAAAAGTGCAAACGATTTGAGTAATCTATTAATGAATATGGAAAATGTTGCTGAAATGGTAGCCATGGATAGTGAAATTCAAAAAGCATTGAGATTACCTCTACCAGAAACTAAACAGGATATGTTTAAGCAGCGATTAGAATATAATCAGAAAATCCTGTATATGAAACAATTCTCCAATCAAATAGATGGTATATTTGTTCTTGGTGAAAACGGTTCTATTTTCCGTGGTAGTAATAAATCCTTAAGGGAAGAGGAATATAGGAATTTTGATTGGTACAAAAAAGTTGTTAATGAGAATAAAAGTTTATGGATTGAACCGAATAATCCTTCCCTATTAGTCAAGAACTTAAATAAGCCAACATTGAGTTTAGTATTTCCTATTCAAGATAGGATTTCTCCAGAAGTTATAGGAGCTGTTGTTGTTGAGGTATTAACCTCAACCTTAAACGATATTTTCATAGAAAGCACCATCTATAAGGGAAGTATTTATATTGCCAATGCAGATGATAATATTTGTTATTCAAATCAGGAAAATACAGAAGAAAGTATATCCTTAGAAAAAATAAAATATGAAAAAGAGGATTTTATTTCAAAAAAACAAATAGATGTTAATAATTGGGAATTAATTGGTTTTATTAAAAGTAATATAGTTTTCTCTGAATTATATAATATTAGAAATAATATATTAATTATTTTTGTAATTGTTGCAATTATTAGCTGCTTTTATATTTGGTTTTCAGCTAATAAAATAACAAAACCTATTAAAAAAATTATTAAAAATATGAAAATAGTTGAAAAGGGAAATTTCAATATTTCTCTAGAAGTAGAAACTGAAGATGAAATAGGAGTACTGACTAATACCTTTAATCATATGGTTTTTACGATAAAGGAATTAATAGAAAAGGAGAAGAAACAACAAATACTTTTAGAAACAGCGGAATTAAATGCTTTACAAAGTCAAATTAATCCACATTTTTTATATAATACTTTAGATTCAATTAATTGGATGGCTAGACTAAATAGGTTGGACATTGTTTCTGACATGATAGAAGCATTAACAACTGTTTTTAGAGTGAGTTTAAGTAAGGGGAAGGTAATTATACCAGTTAGTGATGAACTGAGTCATGTAGTGGAGTATATGAAAATTCAAAAGTATAGATATGGTGACAAAATTAACTTTGAAATAGATGTAGCAGATGATTTACTAGATTACTCCATTGTTAAAATAATCTTCCAACCTTTAGTTGAAAACTCATTATACCATGGTTTAATCAATATTAATAAAAAAGGAAGCATAAGACTAGCAGGTAAAGAATATAGTGAAAAATTGGTTTTTATAGTAGAAGATAATGGAGTAGGAATGACAAAAGAAAGGCTTGATAATATTAATAAGTTCTTAAAAGATGGAATCGATACTACATCTTCCTCCTACGGAATAATAAATGTTCAAAGAAGATTACAAATGACCTTTGGGGAACAATATGGATTAAAATATGAAAGTGAAATAGATAAAGGGACTCGAGTATATATAGAAATACCTAAAATAAAGGAGAAAAAATGTTAAATTTACTTATAGTAGAAGATGAAGAATTATTACGCATAGGTTTAACAACGTATATGAATTGGGAAAAGTTAGGTTATATAGTTAAAGGACAGGCTAGTAATGGAAAGGAAGCTTTGGAAATATTAGAAAGAGAAAATATTGATGTTGTTATAACTGATATTAGAATGCCCCTTATGACAGGAATAGAATTATCGGAAATTATATATGAAAAATATCCTTTAATAAAAGTGGTAATTGTTAGTGGATATGATGATTTTGAATATGCAAGAAGTGCTTTAAGATTTGGAGTAGTTGATTATTTATTAAAACCTATTAATTTAAAAAAACTAGATGCAACAATGATAAAAATCGCAGAACAATTTACTGAAGAAAGAAAACATGCAGAAGAGTTAAATAGGTTACAAAATGTTGCTGAAACTTCTTTTAAGTCGGTAATTAATAAAATTATTAACGATATTTTTGTTTTAGATTTATCATATGAGGAATTAAGAAAGAAACAAATCCCTTTAGAATTAGAGGAAAAATATTTTTCAATAATAATTGTTGGAATAGAAAACTTTGCTTCCTATATTAATGAATATACAAATTTAGAATTATTGGAATTAGATAAAAATTTTGGTTCTATAATAAAGAGCTTACAAAGAGAAGTTGAGCAGATATATGTGCTTCAAGAACAATTATGTGAGCGGATAATATGTGTATATGGGGATTCTGAAGAAGAGATACTTAATATAATAAAAAATTTAGAAACTGAAATAACAAATAAACAAATAGAAAATATGAAAGGAACAGTATTTAAGGGAAGTATTGGAAAAGGTATTTTTAAGATTAAACAATCTTACTCCATAGCTAGAAATAATTGGAAGGTTATACAGGAAAACTATTGGGATATTTCACCAATTTTAAGTAAGGATGGGAATAATGAACACTTTACTTTTTTTAGTTACGATAGTTCCAGAATTAAATCTGCAATAAGATCTGGAGAAGAGGAGGAAATTCTATCTGAGTTAGAAGAGTTTTATAAAAAATTAAGAAAGGGAAATATAAATTTGTATTTACAATGGGTTATGATTTTTAATAATTTATATAGGGAAATTATTAAACTACCAGATGAAATAGGAGTTAAAGTTGACGATATTATAGGAAATCCAGATATTTTATTAAAGAAAATGATTTCTGAACGGAAAAGGGATACTATGATGGACAACCTTAGAAATATAAGTATTAAAATAGGTAATGAGTTTAAAAAAACAGGTCAAGGGAGAAAAAAAGATATATTGAACAAAGCTTTAGAGTATATTGATGATAATTACTATAAGGAGGATTTTACAATAGGGGATGTTTCAAAAAACATCTATGTTAGTAGTTCATATTTAAGTTTATTATTTAGAGAAGAACTAGGAAAAACATTTATAGAAATACTATCTGATATTAGAATGGAACATGCTAAAAATCTTTTGTTGAATACAAATTTAAAATCCTATGAAGTAGGAGAAAAATGTGGATACTCTAATCCTTCGTATTTTAGCACAGTTTTTAAAGGATATTATGGGTGTTCTCCTTCAAAATTCAAAAAGAAAAATTAATTTCTTTTTGAATTTTTTATTTTAAGTTTATGGATGATAGAAAAGTGAAAGATATTTATAGTTTTTTTAATGGTCTATAAGATTGATAATTTATATAATATAGGTGAAAAGCAAATAAAAATTTTAAGGGGGAAAACGTATGAGTAAAAAATTTAGAAAAGTATTAGCTTTAATGTTATCAGCAATTTTGGTTTTTTCTTTAGCAGCATGTAGTAGTAAGGAAGAAAAGAAAACAGAGGGAACAGATGCTGGAACACCAGTAAAGCAAGCTGAAAATGGAGAACTAGATATGTCTGCTTTAGCAGGTTTAACTGTAGGATTTTCACAATGTGATAATGCTAGTGCATGGAGAATAGCTGAGACAGAAAGTATTCAAGAAACTGCTAAGGAAAACGATGTAACATTAGTTTATGCTGATGCAGGTGGAGATATAGCTAAACAGGCTTCAGATATTGGTGACATGATTGCACAAGGAGTTGACTACATAATTGCTGCTCCTCAGGAAGAAGATGGTTTACAAAGTGTTTTACAAGAGGCAATGGATGAGGGAATCGGCGTTATATTAGTAGACCGTGGAGTAAATGGTGAAGCTGGAACTGATTATACAACAGCTATAATGTCTGACTTTATTTGGGAAGCAGAACAAGTTGCTAAAAAAGTTATAGAATCTACAGAAGGTAAAGGAAATGTAGTTATTTTACAAGGAACTCCCGGAGCTACTTCTGCAACAGAAAGAAATGAAGGGTTTTTAAATACAATTAAAGATACTGAATTAAAAGTAATAGTAGAACAACCTGCAGGTTTCTTAATGGCTGAAGCACAATCTGTAATGGAAAATATTCTTCAAGCTCAAGGTGATGAAGTTGATGTAGTATTCTGTCATAATGACGATATGGCTCTAGGTGCATTAACTGCAATAAAAGCTGCTGGTTATAAACCAGGAGAAGATATTTTAGTATGTGGAATTGATGGTGCAGCAGCTGCATTAGAAGCTGTTAAATCAGGAGAGATGTTATGTACTGCTTCTTGTTCACCTTATTTTGGACCAATAACTTTTGAAACTATTGCCAAATTAAAAAATAATGTAGAAGTAGATGAAAAACTAATAATTGAAGATACTTTATTTGATATAAACAATGCAGATCCAGCATTGGGATACTAAAAATATATAAAACGGCCTGCATAAGCAGGTCGTTTCTTCCAACTGGAGGTTTAATATGGAAAGAAAAATAATATTAGAAATGAAAAATATTGAAAAATCTTTTCCTGGTGTAAAAGCGTTAAAAAAAGTTGATTTTTCTGTAGCTGAAGGTGAAGTTCATGCTTTAATGGGAGAAAATGGAGCTGGAAAATCAACATTAATAAAGGTGTTAACTGGCGTATATGGAAAAGATAGTGGAGATATAATATTTCAGGGGAAATCGATTAATCCAAAGTCAACTTTAGAGGCCCAAGAAGAAGGAATAAGTACAATTTACCAAGAATTAAACCTTAGTCCTTTCCAAACTGTTTATGAAAACATTTATTTAGGAAGGGAAATTAAGAATAAATATGGTTCTTTAGATAGAAAAAAAATGAAAGCCGGTGCTGAGGAACTTTTATCTGATATGGGTTTACATATTGACGTAGATGTTCCATTAAGAAAATATAGCACTGCTATTCAACAAATGGTGGCAATTGCTAGGGCTGTTTCTACAAATGCGAAACTGGTTATTATGGACGAACCTACTTCTTCTTTAGATACTAAAGAGGTTAGAGTTCTCTTTGATGTTATAAAACGTTTAAAATCTCAAGGGATAGCTATTATATTTATAAGTCATAGACTAGATGAAGTATTTGAAATTTGTGGTCATGTAACAATTTTAAAGGATGGAGAGCTTGTTGGTGATTACAAAATAAGTGATTTAGATCAAATGAAACTAGTTTCCCTAATGATTGGTAGAGAAGCAGTAACTTTAGAAAGAAAGAAAGGAAAATATTCCTTTGAAAATGCTGACCAGTTAGTGAAAATGGAAGATATTCACTATGAAACTAAATTAAATGGTATAGGGATAACTATTAAAAAAGGTGAAGTTCTAGGATTAGCAGGATTATTAGGATCAGGAAGAACGGAACTAGCAAATGTACTATTTGGTGAAGCAAGACCGGATAAAGGTAATATTTACTGGTTAGATAAAGAAGTTTCATTAAGAAATCCACAAATGGCTATAAAACTAGGTATGGGTTTTTGTACAGAAGATAGAAAAGTAGAAGGTATTTTCCCAGAAATGACTGTTAAAGAAAATATGACAGTGGCTTTACTTCCACAAATTAGTAAACATGGAATTATTTCCAATAAAAAAGAAGAGGAGCTAACTCAATACTATATTGACAAACTCCGAATTAAAACACCTACAATGAACCAATTAATTGGTAATTTATCAGGTGGAAATCAACAGAAAGTACTACTAGCCAGATGGATGTGTATGAATCCTGATTTGATTATAATGGATGAACCAACAAGGGGAATTGATGTAGGTGCAAAATCAGAAATTGAAGACCTAATTCAAGAACTCTCTTCTAATGGAATTAGTATATTGATGATTTCATCAGAAGTTGAAGAATTAGAACGTAATTGCGATAGGGTTTATGTTATGAGAGAAGGAAAAGAATTAGCAGATTTAATAGAGGATGATATAAATTCAGATTTAATTATGAGTACTATTGCTTCTGCAGGAAAAGTAAGTAGTAAAGAAGGGGGACAATAAATTGATTAACAATAAAAGTCAAATGAATTCAAAGGAATTCCTAAAAAAATATAGTGCTTTTATATTATTGGTTATTATGCTAATTGTTAATGCAATAATCACACCTAACTTCTTTGCATTAAATACATTTAGCCTAATGCTTACACAAATTTGTCCTGTTATTTTAACGGCAATGGGTATGACCATGGTAATTTCAACAGGTGGAATTGATATATCTGTAGGTGCGGTAATGGCATTAGCAGCTGCTTTATCAACTAGATTTGTAAATTTTGAAGGTAAGGCTTCAATTATTATGTTGGCTGTAGGATTATTAGCGGCAATAATCCTATCTTCCGCTAGTGGACTTGTTTCAGGATTTATGGTTGGAAAATTAAAAGTACAACCGATGGTTGTAACATTAGGTTTAATGATAGGTGTAAGAGGCCTTGCACTAGTTGCAACTAGTTCAAAAACTGTATATATTTCTCAAGCACAGGGTGAACTATACAAACTGTTAGGAAATTATAAAATTGCTGGTTTATTACCAATACAAATAATTCCAATTATTTTAAGTATTGCCTTAGTATATTTTATTTTAAACAAAACAGTTCTTGGTAGAAGAATACAGGCAGTAGGGGACAATGTTAACTCAGCTAGGTTAGCAGGAATAAATGTAACGGCTGTAATTATATTTGTATATATGGCAAGTGCATTTCTTGCTTCAGCAGCAGGAATTTTTTCAGTAGCTAAAATTGGAAACATCAATCCTAACGATGTAGGATTATTGGCTGAACTAGATGCTATAGCTGCCGTAGTTATTGGTGGAACTAAAATGTCTGGAGGTCGAGGTCGTGTATTTGGTACTGTCATAGGTGCTTTTATTATGTCTATAATATCAATGGCAGTAAATACGAATAATATTCCATATGAATATGCACAAATAGTTAAGGCGATTATTATTGTTGTAGCTGTTTATATTCAATCAGATAGAAAGAAATAAGAAGGTGAAATAAATGAAAACTTTAAAGAAAACATGGAATTGGTTTGGTTCTAAAAGTTCTATAATTGCATTTTTGATTTTGTTCATATTTGCTAGCATTGCTTTTTCTGAAAAGAATTTAATGTCATTTCCTTCAATTATGAGATTATTTAACAAAGCTGCCAGTGATACAGGTATTGCAGCATTAGGTATGGCTTTTGTTATAATGATAGGTCAGATAGATTTATCAGTTGGAGCAGTTTTGGCATTATCTGGAGTTATAATGGGGATTTTTGGACAGACTAATCCAATACTAGGAATAGTATTAGGTTTAATGTGTGGAGCTATTACAGGATTATTAAATGGTTTAATGGTTACTAAATTGCGTATTTCTTCTTGGATTGCTACATTAGCAATGTTAATGGGAGTTAGAGGATTGGTTTTACTAATAACAAATAAAAGTCCTGTTTCTATAAAAGATCCTATATTAAGAGCAATAGGAGGATATAGAATTCCTTTTTTAAATAATACAAATATACCAATTTTAGTAGTAATATTTGTAGTACTTACTTTAATTTGTATGCATATATCACATAATACAAAATTTGGAACATCTCTGTATGCTGTTGGAGGAAATGAAGAAGCAGCTAGAATGATGGGATTACCAGTAGATAGAACCAAAATATTAGCATTTGTTGCATGTGGTGTAATTGCAGCCCTTTCAGGTATATTATCAGCTTCTAAATTAGGTACTGCTCAACCAAATGCTGGTGATGCTTGGGAAACAACTGCAATAGCGATGTGTGCTCTTGGGGGAATTAAACTTTCAGGAGGAGAAGGAAAATTTAGTGGAGCATTTTTCGGAGCAATGATTATTACAATAATAAATACAATATTTAATTACTCTGGAAAATTGGATTCTGCTTGGCAAAGAGTAGCAATGGGAGGGGTAATTCTATTATCAATAGCGTTGCAATCAGAAGTATTTTCCTTTAAGAAAAAAAACAAAGAAGAGGTTAAAGAAGAATTTAATACTTAAAGATAGAAAGCTTTCCTTTAAAACAAAAATTTGGATTTTAAAGGAAAGTTTTTCTTTGTAATTATTTAATATAAATATGATCAAAAGTCTAAGTACTATATTTAATTCTAGTATAATAATTGACTTTATTGGTGAAATTTGTTATTCTTAAATCAAATAGATGGAAGCGCTATCATTGAGGGTGTTATGAATATATACGATATAGCTAAAAAAGCAAATGTTTCAACAGCTACAGTTTCAAGGGTATTAAATAATCCAGAGGCTGTAAAAGAAGAAACGAGAATAAAAGTACAAAAAATAATTAATAAATATGGTTATAGACCAAGTCATATTGCAAGGGGTCTTGCAACAAATAAGACAAATACCATAGGAATTATGGTTCCCGATATAAGGAATCCCTTCCATGCTAATTCTGCATTTTTATTGGAACAGAATTTAGTATCAAAGGGATATAATTCAATTTTATGTAATACATCAGAAGAGCCTGAACAAAAGCTTAAATATTTTGAGTTACTTAATCAAAAAGGTGTAGATGGAATAATATTGCTTGGGGCTTCTTATGGTGACAAAGTTTTAGAGGAAAGATTTGAAGAATTAAATAAAAATATATCTATTGTGCTAATAAATAATATTATAGGAAAGAATTCTACCTTTGTTATTTGTGATGAAAAGAATGGATTGAATCAATCAATAGAGTACCTGAAAAATAAGGGTTATAAAAATCCTATATATATACAGGATAAACAAAAATATATTACAAGGGCTAGTATTTCTAAAAAAGAAGGATTTATAGAAGCAATTGAAAAATATTATCCAAATTTAGATAGTGAACATTTACTTTTAGAAATTAAAGAGGATTTGAAAGAATATGAGAAAATAATAGATTTTCTTAAAAATAATCCTGAAGTTGATAGTATTCAATTTGAAAAAGATACTTCAGCAATAAAATTTTTAAAAGTGGCCCAAAAGTATAGTATTGAAATTCCTAATAAATTAGCAGTTATAGGCTTTGATAATATTGATTTAACAAATTATACCTATAAAGCTTTATCAACTATTGATCATAAAATAGAAGAACATTGCAATATTGCAATAGATTTATTAGTAAAAAAAATGGAAGGAGAGATAGTAAAAAACAACAACTATGTAATTCCAGAATTTATAGAAAAAGAAACATCTTAATGTTTTTTTTTAACAAATAATGTAATCGCTTACAAATTGAAAGGAGTTAAAATGAAAGTAATTAATAATGACTTTATGTTACATAACAAGTATGGTAAATATTTATATGAAGAATTTGCAAAGGACATGCCAATATTTGATTTTCATTGTCATCTAGAAGCTAAGGAAATATGGGAGAATAAACAATTTCGAAATATTACTGATGCATGGTTAGGGGGAGACCATTATAAATGGAGAGTCATGCGTGCTCATGGTATATCTGAAGAAAAAATTACAGGAAAAGCTTCAGATTTTGAAAAGTTTAAAGAATGGTCTAAGGTTGTTCCGTTATTAATAGGAAATCCTTTATATCATTGGACACACTTAGAATTAAAAACCTTTTTTGGAATTGATACTGAACTTAATGAAAATACCTGTCAAGAAATTTGGGAAAAAGTCAATCAATTATTGGAAACTGATGAATTTAAAGCAAGAAAATTAATTGAAAAATCTAATGTATATGCAGTTTGTACGACAAATGACCCTATTGATGATTTAAAATATCATAAAAAAATTAAGGAAGAGGGGAAATTTAAGACAAAAGTTTTACCAGCTATGAGACCAGATAAAGCCTTAAACATAGAAACTGGTGATTATAAAGAATATATAGGAGAATTGTCTAATATTTCTGGCATTGAAATTGAGAGTTTTAAAGATTTAAAAACAGCATTAGCTAAAAGAATAGCTTATTTTAATGATAATGGATGTGCAGCTTGTGATCATGCCTTTAATTATATTCCTTATAGAAGAGCTTCAGAAGAGGAGTTAGAAAATATAATTGCTAAAGGCTTAAATGGCGGGAAAATAAGTAAGGATGAAGAAGATAAATACAAAACTGAACTTATGATTTTCTTAGCAAAAGAATATAAAAAATATGACTGGGTTATGGAACTACACATTGGTGCCTTAAGAAATAATAACGAAAGAATGTTCAATAAATTAGGACCTGATACTGGCTACGACTCTGTTAATGATTATAAATATGCTAAAGAGCTAGGTCAATTACTTAGTGCAATGGACTTAACAGATGAATTACCTAGAACAATTTTATTTTCATTAAATCCGAAAGATAATTATGTATTATCAACAATTGCCGGATGTTTTCAAGGAGAAGAATATGGAATATCCAAAATTCAATTTGGAACTGCTTGGTGGTTTTTAGACCATAAAGATGGAATGACTAAGCAAATAAAAGATTTAGCAGCTAGTGGAATTTTATCTAATTTTATTGGAATGTTAACAGATTCAAGATCATTTTTATCTTATCCAAGACATGACTATTTCAGAAGAATACTTTGTAATATTTTAGGTGAATATGTAGAATTAGGAGAATATCCTTGGAATAAGGAATTTTTAGGAGAAATAGTTAAAAATATAAGCTTTTATAATGCAAAAAAATATATAAAAATTAAATAAATGTAGTAGATTTTATAATAATGATTTATTTAATTAAATCAATTTAGGAGATAATATGGAAATAAAAGACAAAATAATAAAAGATAATTCTAAATATCCTAAAAAAATTCTTCAATTTGGACAAGGAAACTTTCTAAGAGGATTTGTCGATTGGATTATTGATTTAAGTAATGATGATGAAAGTTTAAAATCATCTCTAGTAGTAGCTAAGGCTACTGAAAGAGGAAATTTAGATAGGTTTAAAAAACAGAACTTTAACTATACTTTGGTTATGAGAGGTTTAGATAATGGAAAACCTAAAGAAGAATCTAAAATCGTAACTAGTATTTCTGATATGGTAAATCCATATAAGGCCGAAGATTTTAAAAGATATGAAGAAGTTATAAAAAGTGAAGAGTTATCAATTATTATTTCAAATACAACAGAAGCTGGAATTGCATATGAAGAAGTTGATTTTAAAGAGAATTATCCAAAATCTTTTCCAGCTAAAATAACAAAATTATTATATACAAGATATTTACATTTTAATGGCGATGAATCTAAGGGGTTATTATTTATTCCAGTGGAATTAATTGATAATAATGGTAGAGAATTAAAAAGAATAGTTTTAAAACATATTGAAGATTGGAAATTACCAGATAAATTCAGGAAATGGGTAGAAGAAAACAATAAGTTTCTAAATACGTTAGTTGATAGAATTGTGACAGGATATCCTAAAAATAATATAAAAGAAATAGAAGAAAAATTGGGTTACAAGGACGAAATTCTGGTAACTAGTGAAATTTTCAACCTTTGGGTTATAGAAGGTACAAAGGAAGATGCGATTAAGTTTCCAGTTCATAAGACAAAGGCAAATATTATTTGGACAGATAATGTTAAGCCATATAAGATTAGGAAGGTTAGAATTTTAAATGGAGCCCATACTTCTATGGCTTTAGCGGCTTATCTTTCTGGGTTTAAGATAGTTAGAGATATGATGGAAGATAGTGCTTTTAATGACTTTTATGATTTAGTAATAAAAAAAGAAGTAATACCTACTATTGATATGGACGAAGATGAATTAATAAGTTTCTCTAGTTCAGTAAAGGATAGATTTAAAAATCCTTTTATTGACCACAGCTTATTGGATATTTCTTTAAACTCCGTAGCTAAATATAAGGAAAGATGTTTAAGTAGTTTATTGGATTATTATAATAAATTTAATAAAATTCCTCGAGGATTAACATTCTCCCTAGCATCATTAATTCGATTTTATAAAATAGAAGAGAAAGATAATAACTTTTTTGGAAAGGATTTAAATAATTCAGAATACGAGATAAAAGATGATACTAATATTCTAAAATTTTTTGAAAATGTATGGAAAGAAGAAAACATTAATATTATATTAGAAAAGATATTAGAAAATAAAGATATTTGGGGAATTAATTTGTTAGAAATAAATGGTCTATTTGAAGAAGTATTATATTATTTAAACAGTATTGAAGAAAAAGGAATAATTAAAACTATAGAAAATATTAAATAGGTGAGGAATGAATAATAAAATTTTACAAATTAATGAAAATGATAATGTTGTTGTTGCAATAAAGAATTTAAAAAGAGAAGACAAAATTATTTTTAAAGATACTGAAATTGAAATTAATTCTGAAATTCCAGTTGGTCATAAAATTGCAATTAAGAATATTAATATCGGAGAAAATATAATTAAATACGGTGAAATTATTGGAAAGGCTATTGATAATATTAATATAGGCGACCATGTTCATACCGATAATGTAAAAACCAATCTTGAGGATATTATAGACTATAAATACAATAAAGAAACCATTAATTTTAATTATAAGAAGGAAAAAACACCAACGTTTAATGGCTATATAAGAGAAGATGGTAATGTTGGTACACGAAATGAAATTTGGATAGTACCTACAGTTGGCTGTATTAATCAAACAGCAAAAAATTTAACTAAATTGGCTAAAGAAAAGTACGGTAATAAGGTAGATGATATAGTTGCCATAACTCATGATATGGGTTGTAGTCAATTAGGTGACGATTTAGAAATAACTCAAAAAATACTTTCCGGTATAATTAAAAATCCTAACGCCGGAGGTGTTTTGGTTTTAAGTCTTGGTTGTGAGAATAACTATTTAGAAATTTTCAAACCTTTTCTTGGAGAATATAATAAAGATAGAATTAAGTTTTTAACTATACAAAATGTTAAAGATGAATATTTAGAAGCTATGAATTTATTAGGGGAATTAGTTGATTATGCAGCTAAATTTGAAAGAAAAGAAGTTGGAATAGATAAGTTGAAAATAGGATTTAAATGTGGTGGCTCTGATGCATTTTCAGGAATAACTGCAAATGTTCTTTCAGGTAAGGTAAATGATGAAATTGTTTCTTATGGAGGAAGTACAGTTATTAGTGAGGTTCCAGAGATGTTTGGAGCAGAACATTTATTAATGGCCAGAGCTAAAGATAAAGAGGTTTTTGGTAAAATTGTAGATTTAATTAATGGTTATAAAAATTATTTTAAAAAATATAATCAAGAAATATATGAGAACCCTTCACCAGGTAACAAAAAAGGGGGTATTACAACTTTAGAAGATAAATCTTTAGGATGTATTCAAAAAGGTGGAAGTTCTGAAATAGTAGGGGTTTTAAACTATGGGGAACAAATAGACAAGGCCGGTTTCTTTTTATTAAATGGTTCTGGTAATGATCAAGTATCCACCACTAACCTAGTTGCTTCAGGTGTTAATTTAATTGTTTTTACAACAGGAAGGGGTAATCCTTTTGGAAATATAGTTCCAACTATAAAATTGTCTTCTAATAGTGAACTAGCTGAGAAAAAACCACATTGGATAGATTTTGATGCAGGACAATTACTTAATGGTATAGATTTTGAAACATTAACAGAATCCTTTTTAGACTATATTGTAAAAGTAGCTTCAGGTGAATTAACAAACAATGAAAAAAATGGTTTTAAAAGTATAACAATATTTAAAGATGGAGTAATCTTATAAGGGAGTGTAAATAGTTTTGTGTTTCGGTTTCTAGATTAAGATAAACAATATAATATTTCTTAATATTATTATCAAAAAATATTTTAGTCTATTAAATTTCTGAAATTCGAATTTCTAGCTATATTCTGACATAGTTAATTAAAACTGTCAATTAACAGTTTTTCTCTTAGGTGATTTTAATTCAATAATTGGGAAATATTTCCCAATTATTGAATTTTTGTTTTTGTCTTTAGACAGTTGAGTACGCGTAGCGTACGAAACATAAAACCACCTGCTATTAAGGTGACCCCAAAAAGTTGGACTTTTTCCAGAGCGAATATTTTGCTGATTCATTTTCACCTATTCCATGCCGAACACTTCTTTAAGTCCGTTTAAATTATAGCCTAAGACAATATATACAGCCTTCTTGACGATTACTCCATTTTCTCTTACGTTGTAGTGTATAGCGTCTAAAGATACGAAAGGATATATTCTTTCCAAAGGTCTATTTTGCCACTCTTTTATTGTTGGTAATATCTTATTGGTTATTTGACTTACCATGCTTTCAGATATTCCAAATCCGTATATTTGTTTTATGTGACTTGATATATCTCTTGTGGTCATTTCTTTTGCATATATGGATATTATTTGATTTTCTATATTAGAAATGTCTTTTTGATATTTCTTTAATACTATAGGTTCAAAGGTAGATTCTCTATCTCTAGGAATATCAACATCAAGTTCTCCGTATGTTGATTTCACTTTTTTAGAACTGGAACCATTTCTAGTATTTAATGACAGTGGTGTTTCTCCATAATCATAGTCCAAATGCTCATCTAATTCTGCTTTTAATAATCCTTCTATTGTTCCTGACAAGAAATCTTTTAAAGCCTCTTTAATATCTTGTGCTGAATTAATTTCATAGTTTTCTATTTTAGGTGTTGCATTTAATTTTACAATCTATCATTATAAAAAAATTATTAAATCAAGGATTATTATAATGGGAAGTTATAGAATTTTAAGGTAAATTTGGAAATTATTTGAAAATAGCAGAAGAAAACTAAAACTTGAAATTTAATATTAATGTGGTACAATGATTATGATAATAATTATCAATCAATCAAGTTCTATGGACAATTATCATGTCAATGAACTTGATATTTTTTAAAAAAATAAATGATAATAATTATCAATAATAATTTAATAGGAGGTATTATGAATACATATAAAAGACTTTTAAAATATACTCCGGAGAAGAATCATTACGCTTACATATCTATTTTTTTATCGGTTCTTGCTTCTATAACCGCAGTTATGCCCTACTGGTTTTTTTGGAAATTTTTAAATGAATTTATAATGAGAGGCAATGCTGTGAAAAGTAAAACCTATGCAATTATAATAGTGGGTTTGATGATAGCTTATGGATTCATCTATATTTTAGCAGTTATGATGTCACATTTATTAGGCTTTCGTTTAGAGACAAATCTTAGGAAAGAAGGGGCCAAGAATTTATTGAAAGCTTCTTTTTCATTTTTTGATGAAAATTCTTCTGGGAAGATAAAGAGAATTATAGATGATAATGCAGTGGAAACTCACAGTATTGTCGCTCATTTAATTCCCGACAATGCTTCTGTAATAGTAACCCCTTTACTTTTAGTAGCTATGACTTTTTATATAGATATAAGACTGGGAATATTAATGCTTCTTGTAATTTTAGTATCGGGTATAACTATTAAAGCTATGATGGGTAATAAGGAATTTATGAGGTTGTATACTGAATCCTTGGAAAGGTTAAATAGTGAATCTATAGAGTATGTAAGAGGCATGCAAGTTGTTAAAATTTTCAAGGGTACAGTACAATCTTTTAAAGCGTTTTATAAGGCTATTGTAGATTATTCAAAATACGTTTTAAATTATTCTTTAAGTACTAGAACTCCCTATGTGTTATTTCAGATTTTATTGAATATTTTCGTAGCTTTTACAGTTCCTTTTTCGGTTATCTTCATAAATAGAGGGGAAGATCCAAGGCTTATTTTATGTAAGATTGTTTATTGTGCAGTGGTTTCCGGAATATTGAATCTTACTTTTACAAAGGTTATGTACGTGGGAATGAATGGATTCTTAGGAGTTCAAGCGGTGGAAAAGCTTGAAAATTTATTTACTGAGATGTCAAAGGACAAGGTTAGATATGGAACTTTAGAGGATTTCAGTAATTTCAATATAGAATTTAAAAATGTATCATTTAAATATTCAGAAGACTATATTTTGGAAAATATCAGCTTTAAACTTAAAGAGAAACAGACCTATGCTCTTGTAGGGAAGTCGGGAAGCGGTAAGTCCACAATTGCAAAATTGATTTCAGGATTTTATAAAGTGAACGAAGGCAGCGTTTTAATAGGGGGAAATGATATTTCAACTTATTCAGAAAAAGCTCTGTCAGAAAATATAGCTTTTGTATTTCAAAATACTAAATTATTTAAAGTCAGTATATTTGAAAATGTAAAAATGGGAAAAGAAAATGCAAGTTATGAAGAAGTTATGGATGCCATGGAAAAAGCAAACTGTAACGATATAATCAATAAATTTAAAAGTAGAGAGAATACTGTAATTGGAAGTAAAGGAGTACACCTTTCGGGAGGGGAAATTCAAAGGATTGCCATTGCAAGAGCAATATTGAAAAATGCAAACATAGTTATTCTCGATGAGGCTTCGGCAGCTGCGGATCCTGAAAATGAATATGAAATTCAACGAGCTTTCTCCAACCTTATGAAGGATAAAACAGTTATAATGATTGCTCATAGGTTAAGTTCTATAAAGAACGTAGATGAAATTCTCGTAATTGAGGATGGCGATATTATAGAAAGAGGTAAAGACAGAGAGCTGATGAATTTGGAAGGTAAGTATAAATATTTTCAAGATATTTTCTCTAAGGCAAATGATTGGAGGATATATGGTAGATAAAATTAAAGAAGTTTTTCAATTAACAGATAAAGGAGCTAAGGGATTAATAAAAGCCAGTGTTTCTACTGTATTTTCATATATTTCTTATATGCTTCCTTTGATGTTCGTGATGTATTTCATAAGAGATTTATTAATGGGGAATTTGAAAACTCCAATGTTATATGTATTTATGATTTTAGGAATAGCGGTTGTAATGTACATGTTTTTATACGTCAACTACAATACTTTATATACGGAAACTTATAGAGAAAGTAAAAATTTGAGAATTGACATTGCCAACATTTTAAAAGAGTTACCGTTATCCTATTTTTCAAGACACGACGTTTCTGACTTAGCTCAAACTATAATGAAGGATGTTGAAGCTATAGAACATGCCTTAAGTCATGCTATTCCTCAAGCAATAGGATTGATTTTGTTTTTAATAATAGTTTGTATTTCTATGCTGGCAAATAATTTTAAAATGGCCCTGGCTATTATTTTGCCTGTAATTATAAGCTTTGTCTTGTTACTTTTAAGTAAAAGGATGCAGGTTTACGGTTCCACAAAGTACTATAATCAACTTCGAGTTAATTCTGATAAATTTCAAGAAGCAATAGAATTACAACAGGAGATTAGGAGTTATAATCAGGGCTATAAGGTCAGGGAAGACTTACTATGGGAAATGGACAAATCAGAAAAGATACATATTACATCTGAATTTTCTCAAGCTTTGCCTTTATTATTATCGTCTACGATTTTAAAGTTTGCTCTTGGATTTATTATTTTATTTGGAACGAATTTATATATTAATGGAGATATTAGTCTGCTTTATTTTCTAGGATACGTAATAGGTTCTGCGAAAATTGTATTTACAACTGAAGGTCTCTATGAAAATATTGGTGAAATAATGTATTTAGACGCAAGAATAAACAGAATAAGAGAATTGAGAAATACTGAAATTCAAAAGGGAGAACGAGTAGATATAAAGACCTATGATATTGAGATTAAAGATGTGGAGTTTTCCTATAATGAAGCTACAAAAGTAATAGATGGGATTTCCTTTGTGGCAAAACAAGATGAGGTAACTGCAATAGTGGGGCCATCAGGCTGCGGTAAAACTACGGTTTTAAGACTTATGTCCAGACTTTATGACTATGATAAAGGTTCATTATTCATTGGAGGAAATGAAATAATGAAAATTGATACTGACAGCTTGTTTGATAAAATTTCCATAGTTTTTCAGGATGTAATGCTTTTTAATACCTCAATAATGGAAAACATTAGAATGGGAAATAAAGAAGCAACAGATGAAGAAGTAAAAGAAGCTGCACGACTAGCAAATTGTACTGACTTTATAAAAAATCTTCCACAAGGCTACGAAACAGTAATAGGAGAGAATGGGAGTAATCTTTCAGGTGGAGAAAGACAGAGGATTTCCATAGCGAGAGCGATTTTAAAAAATGCTCCCATTATATTACTTGATGAGATAAGCGCTTCCTTAGATGTTGAAAATGAAATGCAGATACAGAATAGTTTAAATTCTTTAATTAAGAATAAAACGGTGGTTATTATTTCGCATAGATTAAAGTCTGTTGAAAATGCAGATAAAATAGTAGTTATGAATAATGGTAAAATTGATTCCATTGGTAAACACAAAGATTTATTAAAAAAATCAAAACTTTATAAAAATATGATTGAAAAATCAAATATAACGGAAAGTTATTTATATTAGGATGTATTATGAATAAGTTTACAGTAAAGATTTAATAAATGCTGGGCTGTTTTCAGTTCTAACTTTGATATTTTACTGGGGTTCGGGAAATATAGGTTTTATACTTGTATTTATGCCTGCACTACCTTTTGTATGTGGATTGGTGTCGGGCCCCATATTTATGCTCTATTCAACAAAAATAAAAATATCTGGAATGGCACTCTTGTCTCTTCCTTGATTGCTGAGTACATAATGAAGATGGGGAAATATGAAAGTATAGTTCATGCAAGGTGGGCTTATGTCGTATTTTCAACATTTTCAACCCACCTATATTCATCTCAAGAGATAACTATGTTAAATATTTAATAGATTCAGGTTACGGTATGGATTTTGCGAGTAAGGTTATGTCCGTACTTCCAAACTGGTCGCTTTCGGTTATTACAAAATGTGGTTGGATAGGTGCTTTTATAGTTATACTATAGGTATTAAAATTTTAAATAAGCATTTTAAAAAAGCCGGTATGGTTTAAACGAATGGGATGAGATTATTATAAAATTGGATTTTAGAACTAAATTTTTAATGACCATAGTTATAGCTTCGGTATGTATTTCAGGGAATTTACAGCAGAGGTATCCTTACTTATCTTTAATTAGAAGCTTAATTCCCTTTATATTGATGCTGTTGGAAAAGAAGTATTTTTCTTTATAAAGGGAACCCTATTTTTAATTTGTGCAGTAGTTTTAAATCAAGTTGTAATAGATAATTATAGCGGTGTTATTGGAACTATAGCATTGATTTTTTCAGGAATAGTTTTGAGGATGATACCTGGAATTATGATGGGTTACTATTCGATTGTTTCAACGAAGATGTCCGATTTAGTGGAATCTTTAAGGAAAATGAAGTTACCTGACTTTATAATAATTCCAGTTTTAATAATGTTTAGATTTCTATATTCTATTAAGGAAGATTATATCTTTATAAATGAAGCTATGAAAATGCACGGTTTAACTATGAGGAATTTTTTAAAAGAGCCAATCAGAGTATTGGAATATAAAACAGTTCCCCTGTTGATGTGTTCAACAAAGACGGCTGATGATGTAGCAATATCGGCAATGACTAGGGGAATGGAGGTTGGAGCTCAGAGGACGAGTGTTTCAGAAGTGAAATTGGGAATTGCTGATTATTTAATGTATATATTTATAGGAGGTATAGTTTTTATATTTTTAAGTAGTATATATGCTTAGATTAGAGAATTTTACTCTGAGGTATTCAGAGGAGCCTATTTTAGAAAATATTTCGTTGAATTTTTGTTCTAAATCCTATTATTAAAATATATTGATAATTGAGAATAAATTTTATCCCAACCACGTATTCTACTAGTCCATTTAAGAGAAGCGTCTACCATAGCTAGATATAGGCTTTTAGACAAGGCAAAATCCGTTGGAAATATAGCCTTATTCTTTGTTACTTTCCTAAGCTGTCTATTAAATGCTTCTATGGCATTTGTTGTATATATTAACGTTCTTATCTCTTGTGGATATTTAAAGTAGGTCGCAAGTTCAGCCCAGTTATCTGCCCAACTTCTTATACAACTTGGATATTTGTCATTCCATTTATATTCAAACAAATCTTATTGTAATAATGCAGATTCTATCATGTTTGGTATAAAACTGTCCTATTTAGTGTAGCCTATCAAATTTCTTTTAAAGTATGAACCTCTACAGATGTATATACTTCACCAGTACCATAATCATGTGGAACTTTTGTATTTACATAAAAATTAGAAACTTTATGAAGCACATCTGCTGCATCAGCATTACTATATTTTTTTTTGTTTTTCATTTTATCACCTATATTATTATAAATTATGGTCCACGTTAGTATAATTCATATTATTTAATAAATCAATAATATAATAAGTAAAAAAACAATTTAAAGATTAAAAGAAAAATAAGATTTTTTTGGCGCATCAGAGAGGAATCGAACCCCCAACACACGGTTCCGAAGACCGTTGCTCTATCCGTTGAGCTACTGATGCATATACATTTATTTTATCATAAAAACTTTGTTTAAAATTACTAAATTTAATATGGTATAATTATATATATTAATTTTAAGTATAAAGGAGTAAGTATGAGGACTATACTACAAATGATATTAGATAATAAAGATAAAGTTTTAAAAGTTCCTTTGTTTTGTTTTTTTTCAATAGTTATAGTTTTTATTGTCTTTAAATTTATAAAAAAAGAAGGAATAGCAAAATATATTTTTGGACTGGTTATGTTAGCAGTTGCCTTAGTATTGTTTATTGTATCTATAACAAATTTAACTGATCCTATAGTTTTAACTACCCTGGAGTTTTTTGTTTTAACTTTGGCATCAGGAGTTGTTTCTTTATGTGCTGCTTGGTTTTTAGATATATTTTTTGTAAAGGAAAAGAAATAATACTATGAATAAAAAAATAGCTGCTTTTTTTGATATAGACGGTACTATAGCTAGGGAAACTCTAATTGTAAGACATTTTAAGAAACTACTTGATTATGGAATTATTGAACAATCTGTTTGGTATGATAAAATTAGACCATTTCAAGATGCTTATTCTAAAAGATACAATGACTATGATTATTATTTTTTAGCTTTAGCTGATGCATATAGAGAAAGTATTACAGGTTTTAATAGTGTCTTTAATCAATTTATTTCACAACAGGTTGTTGAAGAAATAGGGGAAATTGTATATAAATACACTCGTAGTAGAATAAACTTTCATAAGAATGAGGACCACTATATTTTCTTTATTTCAGGCAGTCCAAATTTTTTAGTTAGAGAAATGGCTCTAAAATATGAAGTTACTGAATATAAGGGTTCAGAATATAAAATTGATGAAAACAATAATTATAATGGTGAAATTGAGCCTATGTGGCAAAGTCGGAAAAAGAAAATGGAAGTTTTAAAGTTTGCTGAAAAATATAATGTAGATTTATCAAAGTCATACAGTTATGGTGATACTTCTGGGGATGTGTCAATGTTAAAATTAACTGGTAATTCCATAGCTATTAATCCAACTAAAGAGTTGGTAAATATTATTAAAGAAGATGAAGAATTAAAGAAAAAAGCACAGATTATTGTAGAAAGAAAAGACGTAATTTATTCACTAGATTCCTCTGTAAATATATTGGATATATAAAAATATTATTGAATTTATTAATGATATTGAATTTCAATTTCGGCAATGATATAATAATATTGTATTAAAAATCAAGGAGGGATTTATGAATTATATAGGAAAAAAAGTCGAAGAATTTAAGGTTCCTGCATATAAAGATGGAGCTTTAACTACTGTTTCAAGTGATGATTTAAAAGGTAAATGGTCAGTGTTGTTTTTCTATCCAGGAGATTTTACTTTTGTTTGTCCAACAGAGTTAGAGGAATTACAAGGCCTATATGAAGAATTTAAAGCTATAGGAACAGAAATTTATGGAGTTTCAACAGATAGTGAATTTGTTCATAAGGCTTGGTTAGATGCATCTGAACAAATGAGCAAGGTAGAATATCCATTATTATCCGATAGATCTTTTACTCTTTGTAATCAATTTGGTGTTCTTATTGAAGAAGAAGGACAAGCAAGAAGAGGAACTTTCTTAATAAATCCAGATCTTGAAATAGTTCTTTATGAGGTAAGTGCAGATGGTATTGGTAGAAATGCTAAGGAATTACTTAGAAAGGTAAAGGCTGCACAATATGTGGCAAAATATGGAGACCAAGTTTGTCCAGCAAGCTGGGAACCAGGAGATGACACTTTAACTCCAGGAATTGATTTAGTAGGAAAATTATAATATTTAAAGTCTTGGTTTTTTAGCCAAGACTTTTTTTGTAAGATTATGCTATTTGTTAATTTTCTTTATTTCTTTAAAAAACTTAGATGGCTTTACTTTTGTTTCATACCTGTACTTAGGAAAAACTAAATATAGTTGTTTTTTTGCTCTTGTAATTCCAACATAAAATAGCCTTCTTTCCTCTTCTAAACTTGAAGCCCTATCACTATAAATTGGAAATTCACCATCAACTAAATCAATTAATAAGACATTATCATATTCTAATCCCTTTGATTGATGTATTGTAGATATAAAAATATTACTAGTATTGAAATTTTTATTTTTTAAAATAGTCTCAATATTTTCAAAAGCTTTTAGAAGTTCGTTTATTGTTTTATAGTCTTTTGCAAAGTGTAGAATTATTTCTTGGATATAATTAATTGGAATATTTTCAAAATGCTTAGAAATATATTCAATATATCCTAATTCTTCAAAAATTAACTTAATAGAGTTATATAAGTTTAAATTAATTATTTTTTCAAGGACAAATTTCAAATTTTCTACTAATTCTTTTTGATAATCCTTTATATAGGAATCATCTAATATTGTATCTAGTATGCTTTTATTAAAATCAATATTTAGACCATAAACATAATCTTTTTTTAAATATAGGTTTAATTTATAATAAATGGATTTAAATAGTTCTAAATTATTACTATCAAGGGCAAAATCAATTATATTGTTTAAATCTTGTAGTATAATATTTAAGTTATTATTATTGAAATTTAATCTCTTGTTAAATTGAATTTTATTTTTTATTAAATCAAAAGCAACAGAATATGCGCTAATATTATTTCTAAATAGAATGGCTAAATTTTCATTGGATTTTAGGTCAGATATTTTATTAGTAATAAATTTATTTTGACTTTCAATATTTTTAACTTTTATTATTTGTATTGGTGTTTTCTCATTGTTGTGACTTTCAACTGTTTTTAAATATCTTTCCTTATTGTTTCTAATTATATAATCAGATAACATTACAATGTCTTTAGTAGATCTGTAATTTTTATTTAGATAATAATATTTTATATTTTCAAATATTGAGGAAATTTTTAATAGGTATTCTGGATTAGCTCCTCTAAAAGAATATATTGACTGATCATCATCTGCTAAAATATATATATTATTTTCTGGATAGGCGATTAGTTCCAATATTTTAAATTGAATTAAACTTGCATCTTGTCCTTCATCTAATTGAAAATATTTATAATTCTTTTTAATAATTTTTAAAATATCATTATGATTTTTCAAGATATTGTATGCATAGGTTAACATATCATCAAAATCAAATAAATTATTTCTTTTTTTATAATCTTCATATTTTAAAGCAATATCAAAGAAATGGTTATTATTTAAAGTTTCTAAACTTAACATATTGTTTTTTATTAAACCATAATTTGTAAAAAAATAATCCAAATCATCATTTGAAGGAGGGGCTTTATAAGATTCATAAAAAATACGTTTTAATAGCTTATATTTATTAAAAATATTATTTCCTTCAATTAATTTTAAATTTACTTTATATTTTCTAGAATATAATTTTATTACATTAAAGGCAAAGGCATGAATAGTTGAAAAAACTGCATTATTATTTTTATCCATTATATTAAAACGGGTTTTCATATCACTTGCTTGTGTTTTACTAAAAGTTAAATTTAAAATTTGTTTATATTCCACAGATTGGGTATTATTTAAGTATATGATTCTATTTAACAAAACAGTAGTTTTACCTGAACCAGGCACAGCTAAAACCAGTGCCGGACCATTGTTGTGTGAAATTGCTTTTTTTTGTTGGTCTGATATAATCATTTAATCACCAAATTGATTATATCAGAATAATAATCAGAAATAAAAATAAAGGAGTTTTTTAATGAGATTAAATGAATTTATGGAGCAAAGAAAATCATCTAGAGAATATAAAAATAAAAAATTATCGAAGAAAGAAATATCATTAGTTGAGGAAATACTAGATGATGTAAATAAGGAAGCTAAAAAATATGGTGTAGAATATAGATTATTTAACGGAAAAGATATTTTCGATGGTTTAAAAGGTGAAGGTGGTTATTCAGGAGTAATGATAGAGGCCCCAGCCTATATAACACTAGGTATGTCAGATTTAAATGATAAAGCCTACATATACGGTTCATATTACTTGGAAGATATAATTGGTAAATTATCAAATTTAGGATTTGGTACTTGCTGGGTTAGTTTATTTTCCGTTGATAATAAAATTAAAGAAAATGTTTTTAAATTAAATGAAACTATAGATTTTATTTTAGCATTTGGAAAACCAATTACTCAATCTATACTTACAGATGAGCCATATAGTAATAGATTAAGTATGGAAGAATTTGTTTATTTTAATGACTTTAATACTCCAGCTACTGTAGAAAAATTAGAAGGTTATGGTTTAGATGAAATATTTTACTATTTAAGAAATGCTCCATCTGCCTTTAATAAGCAACCTTGGAGATTTTTAATAAAAGATGGTAAAATTGATTTATTTATTGATGACTTTCAAGGTAATGTAAATTTAACTGATGCAGGTATTGTTATGTATTATTATGAAGAATTAGCTGCTTTAGCAGGTATTAATGCAAGTTGGGATTTAGAAGTTGAGCCTTGTATTGAAACTGATAAAAAATTTATAGGAAGGACAAATTTCTAGAAGTGGGAAACCACTTCTTTTACATTTATGGAAAAATTTAGAAGAAGTAATAACTATATAAATATAGCCAACAGTTTTTACATTAATAAGGATTTGGAAAAAGCCTTAAAATATTATTTTAAAGCTTTAAATTTTGAAAATTCTCAAGATGAGTATATAAATATATATTTAAATATTGCTCAAATATATTTTGAATTAGATAAAAAATATAAGGCTATTGAAACTTATGAAATTATTTTAGAAAAATTTGGAAAAATAAAAGAAGCCTATTATGGAATTGCTGTAATGTATGATTATTTAGATAAGTTTACAGAAGCAGAAAAATATTATTTAGAATCTTTGAAAATAGATAGTACTTTTAGAGATGCTTTGTTTTTTTTAGCTGATCTATATGACAGAAAAGGTAAGGTTGAAGAAGCTGTTTTATATTATAAAAAAACAATAGAGAAACATCCAGAGGATTACATGGCCTATAATAATTTAGGAAGTATTTTTGAACAAAATTCTAGGTATAAAGATGCTATAGAGTTTTTAAAAAAATCTATTGAAATTAATCCAAATTACTATTTGTCTGTATTTAATTTAGGCATAGCATATAAGGGATTAAATGATTATAATAATGCAGAAAAATACTATTTAACAGCTTTAGAATTAAATCTACAGGAAAGTAATATATATTTAAATTTATCAGCCTTATATATTGAAAATGAAGAGTATGAGAAAAGTTATAATATCTTAAATAAAGGAATAGAAAATATACCAACATCGGCAAATTTATTTTATAATAGAAGTTGTGTAAATTTAAAGTTTAAAAAAGTTGATGAAGCTATGGATGATTTAGAAATTTCCTGTGAATTAAATCCTAGAATAGCAGATTATTCTTTAATAGACCAAGACTTTGATTCTTATAGAAAGGATAAAAGATATTTAGATATAATAAATAGATACTTGAAATAATTACTTGCAAGCGATATACTAATAATAATATAACGTTAGGAGTGATTAAATATGAAAAGAAAAAATTCTTTCATTCTTATAGCAGTTGTATTAGTATTTACAGTATTATTTGCATCGTGCTCAAATAATAATACAACTGCTACAGAGGACATAAAAGAAACAAACAAAATAGAGGAAAAGGTTAGTAGTAAAATAACAGTAGCTGCAGCAGCTAGCTTAACTGATGCTTTTAATGAAATGAAACCTATATTTAAAGAAAAAGAAAATATAGAATTGGAATTTACATATGGGGCAAGCGGTACTTTACAAAAACAAATTGAAGAAGGAGCAGGTGTAGATTTATTTATTTCTGCCAGTACTAAAAATATGGATGAATTAGTAGAATCTAAATTAATAGATGAGGATTCAGTTGGTACTATTTTAAAAAATGTTTTAGTATTAATAACTCCTAAAGAGTCTACTGTTAAAAATATTTCAGATTTAGAATCTATAGATGAAAAAATTGCAATAGGGGAAACGAAATCAGTTCCTGCTGGACAATATGCAAAACAATCTTTAGAAAGCTTGAACTTATGGAGTCAATTAGAGGATAAATATGTTTTTGCTAAAGATGTAAGAGCAGTTTTATCCTATGTAAGTACAGGTGAAGCTGGAGCAGGATTTGTTTATAAAAGTGATGCAATAGGAGAGGGAAATGTAGTTATAGTTGAAGAAATTGATGAATCTAATCATGATCCAATAGTTTATCCTGGTGGAGTTATTTCCGAAAGTAAGGAAAAAGATGCTGCAAGAAAATTTTTAGAATATCTTAAAACCGATGAAGCAAAAGATATACTAATAAAATATGGATTTGTTGTAGACTAATGAATATTTGGGAGCCAATTATTCTTTCCTTAAAAGTAGCAACTATTTCAACTTTCTTCACTTTAATCATTGGAACTTTTTTTGCCCATGTATTTACAAAGTATAATTTTCCCTTTAAAGATGGATTAGAGGTTATATTTACACTACCAATGACAATACCTCCTACAATAGTTGGATATTTATTGTTAATTCTCTTAGGTAGAAGAGGTCCTATTGGTGTTTTTTTGGAAGAGGTATTTGGTATTAGGATTATTTTTACTTGGGTAGCAGCCTGTATTGCATCTATAGTTGTTTCATTACCGTTAATGTATCAGAGTATAAAATCTTCCTTGCAAGGTGTAAATCCCGTCTATGAAAAGGCGGCAAAAACCTTAGGAGTATCAAATATAAAAATATTTTTTAAAATTACTGTTCCACTAGCATTACCAGGAATAGTAAGTGGTATTGTACTTTCCTTTTCAAGAGCCTTAGGGGAATTTGGTGCAACATTAATGGTTGCTGGAAATATTCCAGGCAAAACAGAAACAATTCCATTGGCAATTTATTATGCTGTGGAAAGTAACAACAAGGAAAAGGCAAATGTGCTAATGTTAATTGTAATATTGTTTAGCTTTATAAATATATATTTGTTAAATAAATGGCTTAAAAAGAAGAGGATGAATTAATGTCTAATTTAATAGTCAATATAAATAAAAAACTTAATCATTTTACCTTAGATTTAGATTTTGAATTAGACAAAGAAATTTTAGTTATTCAAGGAGAATCAGGTTCAGGAAAAACAACTACATTAAATATAATATCCGGTTTAATGAAACCTGATAGGGGATATATAAAGTTAAATAATTCGATTTTAGTAGACACTAAAAATAAAATATCTGAAAAGGTTCAAAATAGAAAGATTGGTTATGTTTTTCAAGATTTTGCACTTTTCCCTAATATGACTGTTAAAAAAAATATTAAGTTTGCTATAAAAGATGAGAAAATCTATACTGAAATTATAAACTTATTAAAAATAGAACATCTTTTAAACAATTATCCAGCTGAAATTTCCGGGGGAGAAAAACAAAGGGTTGCCTTAGCTAGAACATTGGTTACAAGGCCAGAATTACTTTTGCTAGATGAACCATTTTCAGCTTTAGACAGTAAGCTAAAAAACAAATTATATACTGAATTTAAAAGTATTATAGAAAATTTAAATATTCCAGTTATTTTAATCACCCACAATGAAAAAGAAGCCGAGATTTTAGGTGATAGATTATTGTATTTAAAAAATGGAAGAATTCAAGCTAGGTAAATTCCTAGCTTTTTCATTTGTTTTTATAATGTTATAATATAGACTGGAGGATTAAAATGAACATTAAAAATAATATAATAAAATATATTTCATCTAATAATTATAAACCGATGACTAAAGAAGAATTAGCATTGGAATTTAATATAGATATAAAAGAATATAGAACTTTTTTTGAAATATTAAGGGATTTGGAAAAGGAAGGTTCTTTATTTAAAACTAAAAGGGAAAAGTATGTTTTAGCTTCTTCTGAAAATTTATATAAGGGTATATTACAGGGAAACAAGGCTGGTTTTGCATATTTTATAGAAGAAAATAAATCCATAGCAGATGTTTTTATTTCAAAAGATAGACTAAACAAAGCAAAACACAAGGACACTGTATTAGTAAGAATTATATTAGATGCTACAGAAAACAGAAGTGCTGAAGGAGAAGTTGTAAGAATAATAGAAAAAAGTAAGACACCAATAGTTGGAACCTATAAGGATTCTAAACAATTTGGATTTGTAATTCCCGATGATTCTAAATATGGTTTTGATATTTTTATTGCAAAAAGGGATAAAAATGGAGCTAAAAACAATGACAAAGTAGTAATAAAATTAAAGGATGAAGTTAAAAATGGTAAAAGTCCGGAGGGAATTATAACTTCAGTACTAGGGAATAAAAATGAAAAAGGTGTTGATATTTCAAGTATTGCATTGGAATTTCAATTGCCTTATGAGTTTTCAAATAAACTATTAGAAAAAGCAGATACAGTTCCACAAAAAGTTTCTAAAGAGGAAATAAAAAAAAGACATGATTTTAGGGATTTATTTACGGTTACAATAGATGGGGAAGATGCAAAGGATTTTGATGATGCTGTTTCAATAGATAAAAAGGGTGATAATTACATTCTATATGTTCATATAGCTGATGTAGCTCATTATGTTGCTAAGGGAAGTGCATTAGACAGAGAAGCCTATAAAAGAGGTAATTCTATTTATTTATTAGACAGGGTTATTCCAATGTTACCTAAACAATTATCCAATGGAATTTGTAGCTTAAACCCTAATGAAGATAGATTAACAATTACTTGTAAAATGGAAATAAATCATAAGGGTAAGGTTGTTGACTATAAGTTTTTTGAATCTGTTGTTAATTCTGACTATAGATTAGTCTATAACCATGTATCAGATATTTTAGAAAATAAATCAGATTACTATAAAGATGATTTTTTAAATAATAAGTTAAAAATAATGGAAGAGCTTTTTGAAATTTTAAGGGATAAAAGAAAAAATAGAGGTAGTATCGACTTCAACTTTGTTGAACCTAAAATAATATTAGATGAAAATGGAAAAGCTGTTGATGTAGTTAGGGAAGAAAGAAGAGTTGCCAATAGAATTATTGAAGAGTTTATGATTGTAACTAATGAAACAGTTGGAGCACATTTTGGCTATATGGAAGAACCATTTATCTATAGGGTTCACATAGAACCAAGTAAGGAGAAGGTTCTACAATTTAAGAATATAATTAAAAAATTTGGTTATTTTCTAAAGGGACAGGATATTTATTCTAAGGATTTCCAAAAAATCTTGGAGGAAGTAAAAGGAAAACCAGAAGAAATGTTGGTTTCAACCTTGTTGCTTCGCTCACTTTCAAAAGCTGAATACAGTTTAGAACCGGATATACATTTTGGATTATCCAGTATGTTTTATTCTCATTTTACATCTCCAATTAGAAGATACCCAGATTTATTTATTCATAGAATCTTAAAAAACTTTATCCATAACAAGCCAAACACAAAAAATATGAGAGCTTATTTAGAAATGATAGATGAAGTTGCACATCATTGCTCTATGACTGAAAGACGAGCAGAAGAAGCCGAATATGAAGTAACAGATATGAAAATGGCAGAGTATATGGAACAACACATTGGGGAAGAATTTGAAGGAATTATTTCCTCCTTAACAAATTTTGGTATTTTTGTCCAACTTCACAATGGAATAGAAGGATTGGTGCAATATAGTCAAATGAAAGATGATTATTACACTTTTAATCAAGAATCCTATATAGTAGTAGGAGAAACAAGGAATAAAATATATAATCTAGGTCAAGAAGTTACGGTAAAGGTAATAGATGCTAGTAGTTCCAGAAGGCAAATAGACTTTGAATTTATAAATTAATGGTGAAAAATATGAGTAAGAAAATTATAGCTAACAATAAAAAAGCACGTTTTGAATATTTTATTGAAGAGGTATTTGAAGCAGGAATTGTTTTAAAAGGTACTGAAGTAAAATCTATACGAAGAGGTAAGGTCTCTATTAAAGAAAGTTATTGTCTATTAAAAAATGGAGAACTTTTCATATTTGGTATGCATATTAGTCCATACGAACACGGTAATAGATATAACGTAGATCCTTTAAGAACAAGAAAACTACTCCTTCATAAAAAACAAATTAATAAACTAATAGGCGCTACAAAAGAAAAGGGATTTACAATAGTACCCTTAAGTTTATATTTAAAAGATGGTTTGGTAAAATTGGAAATAGCCTTAGCCAAAGGTAAAAAAATATACGATAAAAGGGATAGCATTGCTAAAAAAGACGCTGAAAGAAGAATTCGTAGAGCTGTAAAGGAAAGGTATTAAATAGTTGTAAATAAAAAAATAGAGATTTATTTCTCTATTTTTTTATAATCTTCAATATTAAACTCTTTTAAATTTACCAACTTGGTTTCGTAATTATCATAATAGACCATACCGGGTTTAGCATGTTTAGCCTTTCGTACATTTTTCTTTAAAGTATAGTCAACAAGAACGTAATCTTCTTTTGATTGACTACTATAATAAGCTGCTAACATAGAGGCATCGTTAATATCCTCTTCTGTAATATTATTACCTCTTAAAATAACATGGGAGCCAGGAACATCTTTTGCATGTATAAAATAATCGTTTTTATTAGCAAATTTCAAGGTTAGATAATCATTTTGATAGTTATTCTTTCCTATATAGATGTCATTATTATTTTTGTTTTTATAATGTAGTGGAGTAGATGGTTTAGGTTTGGTTTTTGCCTTCTTTCTCCTCTTAATATATCCACTATTTTCAAGTTCATCTCTAATTTCATCAATTTCATTGTTTGAATTTACAAATTTGAGACTTTCTAAAACTTGGTTAATATATTCTATTTCAAGTTCTAATTTTGGAATTTGTGTCTTTAATAATTTATTAGCCGTTTTTAATTTACTATATTTTTTATAGTAAAATTGAGCATTTTCCCAAGGACTTTTAGTTTCATTTAATTTTATTTCAATTATTTCTAAACTTGGGTCATAGAAATTTTCAGCATTTAAAATTGTTTGTCCCTTTTTTATAGTATGACTATTAGCAGATATTAAATCTGCCCAAATTTTGTATTTTTCCCTATCTGCACTAATAATTTCTTCTTTTTTTAGTTTTTCCAATTTACTTAAGTTTCTATTTAAAATTGTTTTTAAACTTTTTTGTAAATTAGATATTTTCTGACCAACTTTATCAGATATAGTTGTATGGCTATAAAAATCGTCTACTAAATCCGAAATATTCTCATACTGTTTATAATTTTCACCTAGATGATTTAATTTAACAGAATGAAAATCTAAATAATTATTATTTGAGTCCTTATATATATTCATTTCATATTGTTTATTTATAATTGAATTTATAATATCGTTAAAAACAATATCTATTGAATTTATATCTTCCTCGTTTAAATCACTTGTTTTTATATCAAAATCCAAATTAGCTCTATAGCATATTTCTTTTCCTAATTGTGGACTAAATCCAGTGTAATTCATATAAAAAAGTCGTGATAATTTAACAGATTTTTCTAATGTAGATATAATTTTACTTGGATAAACAATCTCTTTATTTATATCTATTTTTTCATCAGGAATATTTGTATAGGTCATACCTGGTAAAACCTGTCTTATTCTACTTAAATCTAAAGTAATCCTTTTTATACTATCTATTATTTTTTGATCTTTTTTATATGTTAAAATTATATTAGAGTATTTTCCCATTAATTCTATTACTAGAGTTTTTATTACAAAATCTCCTAATTCATCTAATGATTGAATATCTATTTTAATAACCCGATCTAATCCAAACTGTTCAATATTAATAATGTTTCCACCTTGTAGATGTTTTCTAAGAAGCATACAAAAAGTAGGAGCTTGAACTGGGTTTTCAAAATTATTTTTTGTAATATTCATTCTAGGATTATTACTAGAAGCATCTATTAATAGTTTATAGTTATTTCTATTATTATAAATATTAAATATTAAACAATTTTTATCAGGTTGGTTAATTTTATTTATTTTTCCATTTATTAACAATTTTTGTAATTGTTCCACTATAGTTTTTGTAACTACACCATCAAAACTCAAAATATCACCTCTGAATAATTATATCATAGTAATTGTTAAGAAAAAGTAATAATCTATTGTATTATAATTTAATATATATTAAAATTAAATAATTAAGGAAAAGGAGAAAATATGGTTTATTCAATGACAGGCTTCGGAAGAAGCAATGGAGAAAATGATGATTTTACAATATCTATAGAAATAAAGACAGTTAATCATAAATACCTAGATATTCAAATAAAATCACCATATTATTTTAATTATTTAGAAGAAGATATAAAAAAAACAGTAAAAAAATATCTTAATAGAGGTCGTATAGAAATTTTTCTAAAAGCCACAAGAAAAATTGGTAATGCAGCTAAAATAGATGTAGACTATGCTTTGGCTAAAAGCATTAATGAGGCTTTAAATAATTTAAGAAATGAATTGGAAATAAATGAAGAAGTAGATTTAAATAATATTTTAAAATATGATGGCGTACTTAATCTACAATACGAAGAACCTAATGAGGATAGTACCAAAAAATTTATAATCGATTTAATGGAAGAAGCTTTAATAGAATTAAAAAATATGCGACAAGTTGAAGGTGAAAATTTAAGTACTATTATAAATTCTCAATTAAATGAAATTAGTAATCTAGTTTCAGAAATAGAAATTGAGTCACCTAAATTAACGGAAAAATATAGAGAGGATCTTTTTAACAAGTTAAATGATATTTTTAATGAAATAGATTCTATAGATATGGATAGGGTTAGTTTAGAAATTGCTCTATATGCTGACAAATCCGATATAACAGAGGAAATAGTAAGACTTAGATCCCATGTAGACCAATTTACCAGTACAATGTTAGAAGAAGCATCTATTGGAAGAAAATTGGATTTTATAATTCAAGAGATGAACAGGGAAGTAAATACTATTAGTTCAAAATCTAACGATAAAATAATTACTGAAAAATCAATTGAACTTAAGACTATTATAGAAAAAATTAGAGAACAAATTCAAAATATAGAATAATGGAGGATTAAATGAGAGATGGATTTCTATTAGTATTATCAGGGCCTTCAGGTGTTGGAAAAGGTACTGTTTGTGAAGCTTTATTAAAAAAGAGAAAAGATATTAAATATTCAATTTCAGCTACAACTCGTAAAAAAAGACCACAAGAAAAAAATGGTGAAAATTATTATTTTTTATCTTTAGATGAATTTAAAGACAAAATAGAAGATGGGGAATTTATTGAATATGCTAAAGTACACGGGAATTATTATGGTACTCCAAAAAGCTATGTAGTAGATAGAATAGGAGAAGGAGATATTGTTATACTGGAAATAGATGTTCAAGGTGCTTTACAAGTAAAGGAAAATTACCCTGGAGCAGTATATATATTTTTACTGCCACCAGATATGAAGGAGTTAAGAAACAGAATAGAAAAAAGAGCAACTGAAGATGAAGAAACTATAAATCTTCGAATGAATAATGCAAAGAATGAACTATCTTTTATAGACAAGTACGATTATGCAGTTATTAACGATGAAATAGAAAAAACCGTTAATAAAATAGAATGTATTATTGAAGCTGAGAAATTAAAAGTTACAAATATTCAAGGGGTGAAATTATGATTAATCCATCATTTAAAGAGTTAGAAAAAATTAGTAATAGTAGATATGCAATTTGTGTTATGGCTTCTAAAAGAGCTAGAAAAATAATAGATGGTTCTGAAGTTTTAATAAAAACTAAGGACAAAAATCCAGTTACAATTGCTATTGAAGAAATAATGGAAGGTAAAGTTACAGAAGTAAAGGGAGAGTAATGAGTAAAAAAAGAATTTTAATTTGTGTAACAGCAGGAATAGCAATTTATAAAGTTGTAGATGTTGTATCTAAATTAGTGAAAAAAGGTTATGAATTAGAAATAATAATGACAGAAGCTGCTACTAAATTAATTTCTCCTTTAGTGTTTGAAACTATGGGCAATTGTTTAGTTCATACTGACATGTTTCACAAGGGACATCATTATGAAGTTGAGCATATTGAAATAGCTAAAAGAGCTGATTTGTGTTTAGTAGCTCCTGCAACAGCAAATACTATTGCTAAATTAGCTAATGGTATAGCTGATAATTTACTTACATCAACTTTATTAGCCTATACAAAAGATACTTTTGTGGCAGTTGCCATGAATACAAATATGTTAAATAATGTTGCAACAGTAGACAATATTAATAAATTAAAAAATAGAGGGTTTAAATTTATTAATTCAAAAGTTGGATTTTTAGCCTGCAATACCTATGGTGATGGAAGATTAGCAGAGCCTGTAGAAATTGTTGAAGAAATAGACAGGTATTTTATAAAAAAAGATTTAGTAGGTAAAAAAATTATAGTTACAGCTGGTCCAACTATTGAAAGAATTGATCCAGTAAGGTATATAACAAATGATTCAAGTGGGAAAATGGGTTATTCTATTGCAGAAATGGCCTACAATAGAGGGGCAGAAGTAGTATTAATTTCAGGCCCTAGTAAATTAAATATATCTGATGGTATAAATAAAATAGATATAATTACAAATAATGAATTAAAAAATTCTATTGAAAAGGAATTTTCTAATTCAGATGTTCTTATTATGGCTGCAGCTCCTTGTGATTTTAGGGTAAAAGAACAGAGTAAGGAAAAAATAAAAAGAAAGAAAGAAAGTTTTAATTTAGAATTACTGCCAAATGAAGATATACTCTCACATTTTGGAAAAATTAAAGAAAATAGGTTAATTATAGGATTTGCCGCAGAATCAAATGATTTAATTGAAAATAGTAAAAGAAAACTAGAAAACAAAAACTTAGACTATATAATTGCAAATAATATTACTGAAAAAGATGCAGGTTTTAATGTAGATACAAATAAGGTGAAAATTGTTTCTAAAGAAGAAATAATAGATATACCATTAATGCTTAAAAGTGAAGTAGCTAATAAAATTTTGGACTTAATATAAATGATTTATGTAGAAATTGTTCTTGAAAATAAAACAAGAGTAACCGATAGGATATACACCTATAAAGTAGATGAAAAGTATGAATTTGATGTAAAAATAGGTAAAAGAGTAATAGTACCTTTTGGAAAGGGTAATAAAAAAAGATTAGGTATTATAGTAAATATTCTAAGTGAGTTTAGTTCTGAATTTGAACTAAAATATATTTATAAAATAGTAGATAAAAACCCTATAGTTACAAATGATTTAATAGACCTAGCCTTTTATATGAGAGATAGGTATTTATCGGATTTTTCATCTGCTTTTCAAACGGTTTTACCTCCAGGAAACTGGAAGGATTTAGCAGAATACTATTTTATAAACGATAAGATAAAGAATAATTTAGGTGAAGAAATTAATAATTTCTTACTTAAACCTAAATCATATGAAGATATTTCAAATAAATATCCCGATTTAGATATTTCTAAATTAGTGGAAAGTAAAATATTAAAAACACAATATATTATTAAAAATTCTGTAAGGGAAAGAAGAACTTATTTTTTTGAATATAATAATGATTTTAATTTAGGAAAAATAAGAAAAAACGCAAAATCTCAAATAAAAATAATAGAATTTTTAAAAGAAAATGGAAGAACGGAAATAAAAAGGCTAATGAAGGAAACTTCAACCTCTTCAAGTGTTTTAAAAACTTTAGAAGAAAAACAAGCTATTTTAAAAACTGAAGAAGTAAGTTATGGAAATATTATTGAAGAAAGTAATATTTATAAAAAAATAACTTTAAATAGTGAACAAAAAGAAATATTTAATAATATTTTACAAAGCGATAAAAACTTAAATTTAATTCATGGTGTAACCGGTAGTGGTAAAACAGAAATATACTTACATTTAACTGAAGAAGTATTAAAAGAAAATAAATCAGTAATAATATTAGTTCCTGAAATTTCTTTAACACCACAGACGATTGAAAGGTTCTCTGGTAGATTTCCAAACCAGGTTGCTGTACTTCACTCGAAACTAACACCTACAGAAAAACTAGAACAATGGCAGCAAATAGAAAATGGAGATTATAAGATTGTAGTCGGTGCTAGATCAGCTGTTTTTGCACCAGTAAAAAACTTAGGTCTTTTAATTATAGATGAAGAACATGACACTAGCTATTTTAGTGAAAAAAATCCGAAATACAATACTATTGAAGTAGCGGAATATAGGGTAAATATGAATAATGCCAAATTAGTTTTAGGTTCAGCTACACCGAGTATTGAATCCTATTACAAAGCTAAAAATGGGCATTATAATCTATTTGAAATAATGAATAGAGCAACGAATTCATCTTTACCACAAGTAAATATAGTCGATATGAGAGAGGAGTTAAAAGCTGGGAATATTTCTATTTTTAGTTCTCAGTTAAAAGAAGCTCTTACAGAGAATTTATCTAGTGGTAAACAGAGTATTTTATTTTTAAACAAAAGAGGACATACCTCATATATCTTTTGTAGAAGATGTGGTTATGTAGAAATGTGTCAACATTGTGATGTTTCAATGACTTATCATAAAAGAAGTAATAGATTGGTCTGTCATCATTGTGGTAGAACAAAATATAAACCAAATGTTTGTCCTAATTGTGGAAGTAGATATATTAAGGAATTCGGTGCTGGAACAGAAAAATTAGAAGAAGAATGTAAAAAAATATTTCCAGAAGCAAAAATATTTAGAATAGATGGAGATACTAACACTGGTAAAAACACCTATGCTAATCTATATAATAAAATGAAAAACAGGGAAATTGATATTTTAATTGGAACCCAAATGATAACTAAGGGATTTGATTTTAAAGATGTAACATTAGTCGGAATAGTAGCAGCTGATATTAGTTTAAATGTTGGTGATTATAAATCTTCGGAAAAAACCTTCCAATTGTTAACACAGGTAGCAGGAAGGGCAGGAAGAGGCGAAAATAGTGGTAATGTATTTATACAAACATATAAACCGGACCATTATTCAATAGTTGCTAGTAAAAATCATGACTTTGAATCATTTTATAATTTAGAAATAGAATATAGGGAAAAGTTTAGGTACCCTCCTTTTTATAATTTATTTAATATTAAATTATCTGGAAAAAATCGAACACAAACAAGATTGAAACTTTTTGAAATACTCAGATATATTCAAAACAATCTTAGAAGAGAAAAAATTAAAAACATAGAGATTATTGGACCAAATCCTAGTCCCGTAAATAGGATTAATGATTATTATAGGTTTGATATTCATTTTAAATTTGAAAAGGACAATTTAGAATTTCTAAAAATAATAAAAAGAGTTTTAATAGAAGATGAATATAAGATTAACTTAACTGGATTTAAATTAAGCATGACAGTTAATCCTATATCATTTTTTTAGGAGGCAATATGGCAATAAGAAAAATTAGGATAGAGGGAGACCCTCTATTGAGAAAAAAATCAAGAGAAGTTACAGAAATAAATGACAGAACTTTAGAACTTCTTGAAGATATGAAAGACACTTTATATGAAGCAGAAGGCTTAGGGTTAGCTGCTCCACAAGTAGGTGTTTTAAGAAAAGTTGTAGTAGTAGACATGAGAGACGATGAAGGATTATTAAAAATGATAAATCCTAAAATAATAGAAAAAAGTGAAGAAACTCAAATTAATATTGAAGGTTGTTTGTCAGTTCCTGATGAATCCGGTTATGTTCAAAGACCTAAAGAATTAACAGTTGAATATTTAGATGAAAAGGGAGAAACACACAAAATGAAGTGTGATGGATATAAAGCTGTTTGTATTAGTCATGAACTTGATCATTTAGAAGGTATACTTTATATTGATAAAAAAATAGAAGTAGACGAAGAAATGTTAGAAAGTGAAGAACTATTAGAAAATGAAGAAAATGGTGACACTAAATGATTAAAGTAGTTTTCTTAGGTACACCAGATTTTGCTGTAGAATCATTAAGAAAATTAAATGAAGATGAAAATATTTCTGTTGATTTAGTAATTAGTCAAAAGGATAAAAAGAGAAGTAGGGGTAAATTTACTCCTACTCCTGTTAAAGAATATGCAATAGAAAATAATCTGGAATGTATTACTCCAGAAAATGTTAATTCAGATGAAGTATATAATACCTTGTGTGAATTAAATCCTGATTTATTAGTAGTTGTAGCCTATGGACAAATAATAGGAGATAGGTTGTTAGAGAAGTTTAAAGATAGAATTGTAAACTTACACTCTTCAGTACTTCCAAAGTATAGAGGAGCGGCTCCTATAAACTGGGCTATAATTGAAGGTGAAGAAAATTCAGGAACCACAATTATGCTAGTAGAAAAAGAATTAGATTCTGGAGATATTTTAAAAATTGAAAACACTTCTATTGGAGAAGATGAAAATGCAGAACAATTACATGATAGATTAAAAATAATTGGGGCAAAATCCCTTGTAGAAGTAATTAACAATTTTGATTATTTTTACATTAATAGAAAAGAACAAGATGAAGAATTGGCTTTATACAGAGGCATGTTGAAAAAATCAATGGGTAGTATTAACTGGACAGATAATATAGATGATATATATAATAAATTTAGGGGAATGTATCCATGGCCAGGGTCATATTTTAAATATGATGATAAAATTGTAAAGGTTCATGGAATGAATACTATTAAGGAAAATCATAAGGAAGAATTTGGTAAAGTTGTAAATGTATCAGACAAGGGTATAAAAATAGCCGTAAATGGCGGTTATATAGTTTTAAATAGAATTCAATTTCCTAATAAAAAAGCTATGGATGTGAAAGATTTTTTAAAAGGAAATGAATTTAAAACTAATATAGTTTTAGAGGGATAAATATGTACGGATATAATTATTATTATAATTTTGATTGGACCTACTTGTTAGTATTATTTGCAATTATACTAGCAATGTTTGCACAGCAAAAAATAAGTAGCTCTTTTAATAAAAATAGTAAAATTCCTTCCCAAAGGGGATTTACAGGAAAAGAAGTAGCTAGATTTATTTTAGATAGAAACGGACTAAATGATGTAGAGGTGTTACCTGTTTCAGGTAATTTAACAGATCATTATGATCCTTCAAAAAAGGTAGTTAAATTATCGCAAAATGTTTATAATAGCTCTTCTATTGCAGCTATTAGCGTTGCTGCCCATGAAGTTGGTCATGCCATTCAAGACAAGGAGGAATATATACCTTTAAGAATTAGGTCTGCCTTAGTACCTGCTGTTAATTTTGCTTCAAAATATGTTTTTATTTTGATATTAGTAGGATTTTTTGCAAATCTCTTTATGCTAGTACAAATTGGAATTGCTATTTTTATGGTTGCAGTATTATTTCAAATAGTAACACTGCCAGTAGAAATAAATGCAAGTAAAAGAGCCTTAATTCAATTAGAAGATTATGGAATATTAGAAGAAAGTGAAATAGACAAGGGAAAATCTGTTTTAAAAGCCGCTGCTTTAACATATATTGCATCAACATTAGTGGCAATAACACAATTAATACGTTTAATTTCAAATACAAGGAGAAGAGATTAAGGGATTGATTAGAATCCCTTTTTTTATTATGAATGAAAGAATAGAATCAGTTATAATTTTAGAAAAAGTTAATACAGAATCAGGTTATTCAAATGAATTAATTAACTCTGTAAAAAATCAAGATTTAAATAGGAATTTCATAAGGGAATTGGTATATGGTGTAATTGAAAATAAAATATTATTAGATTACATATTATCTACTAAATTAAAAAGACCTAATAAAAAACTTCCTACAAAAATTCAAGAAATATTTAGAATAAGTATTTTTCAAATTCTTTTCTTAGATAATGTACCTAAATATGCTATAGTAAATGAAGCATTAGAAGCAGCTAAATATTTTAAATTAGATAAATACAAAAATATCTTAAATGCAATATTAAGGGATATAGAAAAAGGCGACGAGGAAAAATATTTAAAAAAAATCAAGGATAGAAATTTAAGGATTCAAACGGAGTTTTCAGTTTCAAAAGATTTTTATGATATTCTATCAAAAGATTATTCAACAAAAACTTTAATAAAAATATTAAATTCCTATAATTCTAAACAAGAGTTTATTATTAGAATTAATAAATTGAAAAGTAGTATAGAAGATGTAAAGAATATATTTGAAAGAAATAATATTTTATTTAAAGAACATCCATTTTTAAACAATTCTTTAATAATTGAAAATCCAGGAGAGGTTTTTAAATTAGAATATTTTAAAAAGGGATTTTACACAGTACAAGATGGGGGTAGCACTTTAGTTTCAAAGGTTTTAAATCCTAAAAAGAACTCTAGAGTATTGGATTTATGTGCAGCTCCTGGAAGTAAAACCTGTCATTTATCTGAAATTATGGAAAATACAGGAAGTATTTTAGCAAATGATATACATTCTAAAAAATTAAAAAAAATTCAAGAAAATATAAAGAGATTAGGATGTAAAAACATAGAAACAGTAAGTTTTGATGCTAGTGAATATAAGGAAAAATATAATGGGGAATTTGATTATATTTTAATAGATGCACCATGTTCTGGTTCAGGTATAGTCTCAAGAAAACCCGAAATAAAACTATATAGAACTAAGGAACAAATTCAGGAATTAATTACCATTCAAAGAAAAATACTTGAAAATGGATTTAAATATTTAAAAAAGGGTGGTAGTTTAGTTTATAGTACATGTAGTATTTTTAGTGATGAAAATGAAAATCAAGTTAAGTGGATTTTAAATAATATTGAAAATGTAAATATATCTAAAATAGATTTTAGAAATAAGGAACTTGATTATATTAAACTCATGCCATATGAAATTGGTAATAATGGCTTTTTTATGAGTAAATTCACAAAAAAATAGGCGTATTATGGTATAATAGATAAGGATTAATATGAAAAAAATTAGTTATAATAATATGGATTTAAAGGAATTAGAGGATTTTTTTATTTCCATAGATGAAAAAAAATTTAGAGCAGAGCAATTGTTTATTGGTTTGCATAATAAAAATTATTTTGATTTAGATGAATTTACAAATATTTCTAAGGAATTAAAATCTAAATTAAAAGATTATGGATTTATAAATAAAAGTGAAATATCCAAAGTTTTTAAATCTAAATTGGACAATACAAGGAAGTATTTAATTAAATTAAATGATGGTAATATTATTGAATCGGTTTATATGGAATATAGTTCTCATAATACAATTTGTATTTCTTCACAAGTAGGTTGCAGAATGGGATGTACTTTTTGTGCTTCTACAAAGCAAAAATTTGTCAGAAATTTACAACCATCTGAGCTTTTAAATCAGATTTACTTAATTCAAAAAGATGTTGGTAAAAGGATTAGTAATATTGTTCTTATGGGTATAGGAGAACCTTTAGATAATTATAATAATGTACTTAAATTTATTAAAATACTTTCAGATAAAAAAGGATACAATATAAGTAAAAGAAATATTACTTTATCAACATGTGGTATTGTACCAAGAATACATGAACTTGCAAATGAAGATTTACCTATTAATATTACAATTTCTCTACATAATCCATTTGATGAAGAGAGAAGAAAAATTATGCCAATAGGTAACAGGTATTCTGTAGAAGAAATTATAGAAGCTACAAAATATTATTTTCAAAAGACTGGAAGAAGAATAAGTTTTGAATATACTTTAATTGAAGGAGAAAATGACAGTTATACACATGCCAAAGAATTAAGAAGAATACTACGAGGCCTTAATTGTCATGTAAATTTAATACCTTTAAATAAAATTAAAGAATTTAATAAAAATAGTTCAAATAGAGAATCTATTAAAAAATTTAAATCATATTTAGATGAATTTGGAATTACGACTACTATTAGAACTAGTTTAGGGCAAGATATAGATGGTGCTTGTGGACAATTGAGAGCAGCCCATAATTTTAATTAAGGATGTGATGATGTGCAATTATATTCTAGTACAGATATAGGACTGCAGCGTAAATTAAATGAAGATTATTATGATAATTATATAGTTGATGATATGGCCCTTATGGTTGTAGCAGATGGAATGGGAGGACATAATGCAGGTGAAATAGCCTCAGAACTTGCAGTAAAATCCTTTGTCTATTTTTTTAAGGAAAATTATGAAAAATATGACAACTACTTAGATTTACTAAAAGATTGTGTTTCCTATTCTAATAGCATTATATATGATGAATCTCACAACAATGAGGAATTATTAAATATGGGAACTACTATTGTAGTTGCTTTAGTTAAAGATAATTCCCTTTATATTTTAAATGTTGGAGATAGCAGGGCCTATTTTTTAAATCAATATGGTTTTAGGCAATTATCCAAGGACCATTCTCTAGTTAATGATCTGTTAAGTAATGGAACTATTACAGAAGAAGAGGCTAGAACCTATATACAAAGAAACGTTATAACTAGGAGTTTAGGGTCTGAAGAAAATGTTGAGCCTGATATGATAGCTATTGATATAGAGGAAAATGATACGGTTTTACTTTGTACAGATGGTTTGAATACGATGTTAGAAGATTATGAAATCGAAGCAATTTTAAGAGAAGAAATTCAAATTGAAGATAAAGTAAATAAATTAATAGATGAAAGTTTAAAAAAAGGTGGAAATGATAATATTACTATTTCCTTATTTGTAAAAGAGGAGGTAGCTAAATGATAGGCTTAACTCTTGGAAATAGATATGTAATCGAGGAAAATGTTGGTATAGGTGGAATGGCTATAGTATATAAGGCCAAGGACACACTATTAAATAGATATGTAGCAGTAAAAGTTTTGAAAAATGAGTTTATGGATGATGATGAATTTTTGAAAAAATTTGCTATGGAAGCTCAATCTGCAGCAAGTTTATCTCATCAAAACATAGTGTCGGTATATGATGTTGGCAGTTCAACAATAGAAAATAAAAAGTATAATTATATTGTTATGGAGTATATTGATGGAAAAACACTTAAGGATATTATTAATGAAAAAGGTGCATTAGATCCTGAGTATATTGCTAATATTGGTTTTCAAATAGCTGCTGCAATAGAAGCTGCACACAAAAATGGTGTTATTCACAGAGATATTAAACCTCATAATATATTAATAAACAGTGATAATATTGCAAAGGTTACAGATTTTGGAATAGCTAGAATTTCATCGACAGCTACAATAACATATACTTCAACTGTTTTAGGAACTGTTCATTATATTTCACCTGAACAGGCAAAGGGTAAATTTATAGATGAAAAATCAGATATTTATTCTTTAGGTGTTGTACTCTACGAAATGGCAACGGGAAAGGTACCTTTTGATGCTGAAAATGCAGTTGGCATAGCTTTAAAACATATTCAAGATCCTTTAATAGAACCAAAAAGTATAAATCCTTCAATTCCTGATGGATTAAATGACATTATTATAAAGGCTATGGAAAAAAATCCTAATGATAGATTTGAAAATGCTACAGAAATAAAAATAGCTCTTTTAAATTACAGAAATTATAAAGCCAATTATAATGATGATTTGGAGAAGACTGAAAGAATTGGTGTAATTAAAGACGAGGATTTAGAAGAGAAAAAAGATACTAAGGCAATTTATAATATGCCAAAGGAAGATGAAGAAGAAAATAAACCAAAGAAAAAAGAGAAAGGTAAGATTTTCAAAACATATATTTTACCAATTATCTTAGCTCTTTTAGTTATGGTTGCTGGTGTTTTTGCCTTTAAAGTCTTTAGTGGAGATATAAAACTATTTGGAAAAGATATGGTTAAAACTCCAAATCTATTGGATTATACCTATAGTGAAGCAGAAGAACTATTAGAAGAAGAATACAAAGAATATGAATTAGGATTAGAAATAGTAGAATCTGACGATGATGATAATACTGAAGAAGGAAAAATTGTTAATCAAGATCCTGCAGCTGGAACTGAAATAAAAAAAGGCACAATTATTAAGGTGAAAATTAGCTCAGGGGAAGAGGAAGTAACAGTTACTAATTTAAAGGATTTAACTAGGGAAGCTGCTATAACTGAAATTAATAGGTTAGGTTTAAAAAGAGGGGCTGTTCAAGATCAATATAGCGATACTGTTCCAAATGGTATTGTAATAAGTCAGGACCCTGAAGAAGGTGCTGTAGTTGCACCAGGATCTACAATAACAATAGTAGTTTCTAAAGGTCCAAAACCGGATAATCCAAAGATGCCAGATGTAACAGACCTTACAGTCGACAGAGCAACTAGCATATTAAATGATCTAGGTTTAGTAGTTAGTTATAATAAAGTTTATAGTGATGAAGTTAAAGCAGATAGGGTAATTAGTCAAAGTATAAATACTAATACAGAAGTTGAACAGGGACAAAAGGTTGTTTTAACCATTAGTCTTGGGCCTGAGGAAAAACCTACAGAACCAGAAGAAGACAATTCAACAACAGATGCAACTTTTTCAATAAACACTTCCGATATTAAAGAGGGAGCCTTTGATGTTAGAATAACTAGCAAAGATGGAAATACTATTTATAGAAAAAGACATAATACCAATGAGGGAAAAACCATAGATATAAATGTTTCTAATGTTCCTACCGGAAAATATGATATTTATATAGCCGGTGAATACTATGATACGGTGAATGTTTAATAATGAATAAAATCATTAAGTCACATAGAGGAATTTATTATGTGGAAAATAATAATGAAATAGTGCTATCTAAGGCAAGGGGAGTTTTTAGAAATCAAAACATTAAACCAGTAGTAGGTGATAATGTAAAATTGTCTATTAATAATGATGGTACAGGCTATATAGACGAAGTATTTGAAAGAAAAAATCAATTACTTCGTCCACCTATTGCAAATGTTGATCAAGTAATAGTTGTTATGAGTATATTATCACCTGATATAAATTTAAATTTATTAGATAGATACTTGCTTATGCTAGAAAAATCAAAAGTAGACATTAAGATAATATTTAATAAAATTGATTTATTGAAAAATGATGATTTGAATTATATTTTCGATATATATAGAAATATTGGTTATGAGATTTTTTTAAACTCCAACAATGAAACAAAAAATATAGAAACATTAAAAAAAATATTTAATAATAAAATTACTGCAGTAGCAGGACCTTCTGGAGTTGGTAAGTCTACAACATTAAATAATGTTTTCGAGGATTTAGACCTAGACACTGGACTTGTTAGTAAAAAAACCCAAAGAGGTAAACATACTACAAGAACTGTTAAAATGCTTAAAATAAATGAAAATACCTATATAATAGATACTCCAGGCTTTAGTTCTTTAGATTTAAGTTTTATAGAAGATAGAGCAGAAATTAGAGATAATTTTATAGAATTTAAGAAGTTTTCAGCTAATTGTAAATTTCATAATTGCTTTCATATAAATGAACCATCTTGTGCTGTGAAGGAAGCAGTAAAAGTCGGAGACATTTCTGAGTATAGGTATAATAATTATAAATTGATTTTAGAAGAATATGATAATATAAGGAGATATTAATGGCGTTTTTATCACCATCGTTGTTAGCAGCAGATTTTTATAATTTAGAAAAACAAATTAAGGTTTTAGAAGAAAATAATGTTAAATATCTACATTTAGATGTAATGGATGGAAATTTTGTTCCAAATATTTCCTATGGACCAGGAATTATAAAATGTTTAAGGGAAAAAACAGACCTTATTTTTGATGTTCATTTGATGATTGAAAAACCTGAAGATTATATTGAAGATTTTGTAAAAGCAGGTGCAGACATTATTACCATACATCAGGAAGCTACTAAACATCCATTAAGGGTTTTACAACAAATAAAAGAGTATGGAGTAAAGGCTGGAATTTCTTTAAATCCTGGTACATCCTTGTCAGTTTTGGATTATTTATGGGATGAACTTGACTTAATTTTAGTAATGACTGTTAATCCTGGATTTGGTGGACAGAGTTTTATACCAAGTAGCATAAATAAAATAAAAGAAACTAAAAGGTTGATTAATAAGTATAAAAATGATATATTGTTAGAGATTGATGGAGGAGTTAAAACAAGTAATTTAGATTCCCTTTTAGATTTAGGAATAGACATATTTGTTTCAGGCTCTGACATTTTCAATAAAGATTTAAATCTTATGAAGGAAAAAATTGAATATTATTTAGAAAGAATCTAATTTATCACTAGGGGAGCTTAAGCTGAGAATGTTATACATGACCCTTTTACCTGATCTAGATAATACCAGCGTAGGGAAGTGAATTTTATAATATTATTTATTTGTATTATATTTAATTAATATTATTTTAATCCATTTACCTTGTTGGTAAGTGGATTTTTTATTTTAAGAAATTAATATAAAAAATTTATTTCAACAAGCTCAACATGTTTTGTATAAATTATTTCTAAATAAGTAAGGATTTGTTTAAATTTAGGAGGAAAAATGGATACAAAAAAAAGTACTATAGGAAAAGTTAATGTTAAGATGTTGGCAGAAGCTGGAATAATGATAGCTTTATCAATTGTTTTAAATTCTATTACCTTATATAGAATGCCTCAAGGTGGTTCAATTACACCGGGAGGTTATGTGCCGATACTATTATTTGCATTGAAATGGGGACCGGCTAAGGGTATAACTGCCGGAATAATCTATGGTTTAATAGACAGTTTATTAGGTGGTGGTATAATTCATCCGATACAGTTTATATTGGATTATCCTTTAGCCTATGGAATGTTAGGTTTAGCTGGTTTTGGCTATAATATAAATTTTAAAACAGCAAAAGGTAAAATTAAATTAACAGCTTCAGTTTTATTTGCAACAATTATGAGATTAATAATGGCAATTTTATCTGGTGTAATCTTTTTTAAAAAATACTTACCAACAGATATTCCATATGTACTAGGATCATTTATTTATAATATATCCTATGTACTTCCTAATACAATTATATGTATAATATTAATATTCATATTATATCCAAGATTGGCAAAAATTAATAAATAAGGTGGAAAGATGATAGGTTTAATTGTATCTGGTGGCGATAGGGTAAATGATAATTTACTTAAAAATTACTCTTCTAAGGCAGATTTTATAATAGCTGTTGACAAAGGGGCAGAATCCTTAATTGCAAATAATATAAAAATAGATTTATTAGTAGGAGATTTTGATTCAATTAGTGAAAAGTCTTTAAATATTTTAAAAGAGAGGAAAACTTCTATTAAAAAATTAGAAATAGAAAAAGATGAATCCGATACAGAAGCGGCATTAAACTATTTAATTAAAAATAATTACTCTAAAATTTTTATGTTAAATTGTACAGGAAGTAGACTAGATCATACTATATCCAATATTTTTTTGTTAAAAAAATTATTAGATGATAATATTGAAGCTTATTTATTAGATAATAATAACAGGGTAAGAATGATAAATTCAAAAGCAAGAATCAAAAAAGAATATGAAAATATTTCAATAATCCCTTTAACTGTAGATGGAATAAATATTAGCTTAGAAGGATTTTATTATAAATTATCTAATGAAGAAATCGAATATGGAAGTAGTAGGTGTATAAGTAATTTTCTAATAAATGACTTTGGAAATGTAATTATAAATTCGGGTTTAGCCCTAATAATAGAATCTAACGATTAAAAAAATACCTCGAAAGAGGTATTTTTTATATCTAAATATATTATAATTATTGAGGTCTAACAACTTTACCAGATCTTAAACATCTAGTACACACATTAATTCTTTTTGTTTTTCCGTCAACAACTGCTTTTACTTTTCTAATATTTGGAGCCCAACTTCTATTATTCTTTTTATGTGAGAAAGTAATGTCGTGTCCAAATACTCTGGATTTTCCACAGATTTCACATTTTTTTGACATAGTTACACCTCCTGTCAATAATATCAATATTCTTGTTTAGAACAGTAATATTATAGCAAACAAAGTTTTTTTATGCAACAAATAGTTAATTTATATGGTACTTTGGGTAAATTATATTTACATTATTAGTATTTTACATTAAAATGAATGTATATGTATAAAATTAAGGAGGCAATATGACAGCTCATATAATAAATGAATTGGGAGTAATACAAATTAGTGATAATGTTATCTCTATGGCTATAAGTGATGTTACAATGCAATCATATGGTGTTGTAGGACTAGTAAGTGCAAGTGCTACTGATAGCTTATTGACTTTATTAGGAAAAGATAATATAACTAAAGGCGTTGTATTAAATATAAAAAACAATAAAATAACTATAGATGTACATGTAATATTAGAATATGGAGTTAAAATTTCAGTTGTCACTGAAAATTTAATTGATGCAATTAAATTTCATGTAGAAGAATATACTGGTATAGCAGTTGAGAAAGTAAATATAATAGTAAGAGATATTAGACTCCAAAATCAGGAGGAAATATAATGAATATAACAGATGGTAAGTTGTTTACAAATATGCTTAGGGCAGCTTATCTCAACTTAGAGAAGAATAAAGAAGAAGTAAATAGATTAAATGTTTTTCCTGTTCCAGATGGAGATACAGGAACGAATATGTCGTTAACTTTAAAATCGGCAGTTAAAAATATGGAAACGGAAAATAGTGAAGATATTTCAAAAATTGCCAAAGCCTTTAGTACAGGTTCCTTAATGGGTGCAAGAGGAAACTCTGGAGTTATAACTTCCCAAATTCTAAGGGGTTTTTCCCAAGGAATTGACGATGCAAAAATTATTGATGTTGAAACTTTAAAAAATGGTTTAGTACAAGCTTATAAAATTGCTTATAAGGCAGTTATGAAACCTACTGAAGGAACAATACTAACAGTAATAAGAGGTATAGGTGAGTTTGCCGAGGCCAATTATAAGAATTATGTAGATGTTAAAGTATTTTTTGAAGACATTATTGCTGAAGGTAAAAAAGTACTAGAATCAACTCCGGAAATGTTACCTGTTTTAAAACAAGCTGGTGTAGTAGATGCTGGAGGTATGGGACTTATTGTCATATTAGATGGAATATTAAACTATGAAAATATTGAGTCCAGTGAATCAATTTCTGTAGAAACTGCAAAAATTAACTCTTCTAGTTTTCCTATAGCGCAAGATACAGGTGATGATATTAAATATGGATATTGTACTGAGTTTATGATTGAAACTGACTATGGTGACTATTTAAAATTCAGAAATGATATTTCTAAATTCGGTGATAGTATTTTAGTAGTTAAGGGTGACGGTTTAATTAAAACGCATATCCATACTAATAACCCTGGAGTAGTTTTAGAAAAAGCCTTACAGTTAGGCCAATTAAAAGATATAAAAATAGATAATATGAGAATTCAACATAATCATATTATTGCAGGAAAAGAAGCAGATGAATATTTTGATCCTGCTATGGACCCAAATAAAAAAATGAAATACGGCTTTATATCTGTTTCTAGCGGAGAAGGATTTTCAAAATTATTCAAAGAATTAGGGGTAAATAAAATCATTTCCGGTGGGCAAACAATGAATCCATCTACAGAGACTATATTAGAGGCTGTAGACGAAATTAATGCAGATAATATATTTGTTTTTCCAAATAATGGAAATATTATTCTTGCAGCAGAACAAGCAAAGTCATTATCTGAAAAGAATATTATAGTTATAAAGTCTAAAACTATACCACAGGGAATTACTTCCCTATTGTCATTTGATGAAGAATTAAATCCAGAGGAAAATGAAAAGGAAATGAGTGAGGTTTTAAGTACCGTAAAAACAGCTCAATTGACTTTTTCTATTAGAGATACAGAAATTAACGGATTAAAAATTAAAAAAGATGATATTATTGGATTAGAAGGTGGGGAAATACTTTCTACTGGAAAAAAACTTAATAAGGTAACCTTGGATTTATTAAGTAAGATTGTTGATGAAGACTCTAGTTTAATTACCGTTTATTATGGCGAAGATACAGAAGATAAGCATGTAAATGACTTAGAAAGAAAACTTACTAGAATTTATGAAGATTTAGATATAGAATTTGTAAATGGTGGACAGCCATTATATTATTATATTATTTCAGTGGAGTAAGCCTTACGTATATGTAAGGCTTTTTATTTATTAATATGAATTTAAAAGAAATTAAAGGCATTGGCCCTAAAAAAGAAAAATTATTAAACAATTTAGGCGTTTTTACTGTAGATGATTTAATTGAATATTTTCCTAGAAAATATGAGGATAGAAGTAAGGTAGTAAATATTAACGATGTAGCAAATGGAGAAATGGGATTGTTTTTTTTGAAAATCATTTCTCCTTGTGTTGTTTCTTACCCTAAAAGAAATATGTCAATTACTAAATGTAAGGCAACAGACGGTGAAAAAATTATAAATTTAAGATGGTTTAATAACTATTTTATAAAAAATACGATAAAATTAAATAATACCTATTATATTTATGGTAGGCTTGTACGAACAAATAAATTTATTGAAATAGATTCGCCTATTGTTAATAAAACTCTAGGAGGAAGTTTAGGAAAAATCTATCCTATTTATTCTCTAACAAAAGGTCTAACTAACAACGATATAAATAAATTTATTATTGATGCTTTAAAGAGGACTAATATCGAAAATATTTTACCAAATTGTATTATAGAAAAATATAGTCTAATAGATAGAAAACTAGCTATTAGGAATATTCACTTTCCTGAAAATGAAAAACTCCTTGTACTTGCTCGTAAAACCTTAAAATTCGAGGAATTATTAGTATTGCAAACAGCTATTAACCTAGACACTATTATTGTTAAAAAAGAAGGTATTCAATTTAACGATTTTAAGGAAGTTAATGAATTTATAGAAGGATTACCCTATAGGTTAACAGATGCTCAAACAAGGGTTATAAATGAAATATTTAAAGATATGAACGAAAACAAATCCATGAATCGACTTGTTCAAGGGGATGTTGGCTCTGGTAAAACCATTGTAGCAGCAATTGCGATGTTAAAGGCCTTTTATAACGGTTACCAGTCAGCTATGATGGCTCCTACTGAAATTTTAGCAACTCAACATTATAATTCATTAAAGGAATTATTTAAAAACATTGACCTTAAAGTTGAATTACTAAAGGGAAGTATGACAAAGACAGAAAAGGATAGTGTTTATGAAAGAGTATCTAACCATGAAATAGATATTTTAATAGGAACACATGCAATAATAGAAGATAAGTTGAAATTTTCTAAAATTGGTTTAGTAATTACAGATGAACAACACAGATTTGGAGTTAAACAAAGAGCTGAAATTTCAAAAAAAGGAAATGTAGATACTTTAATTATGACAGCTACACCAATCCCTAGAACATTAACTTTGGCTATGTATGGAGATTTAGATATTTCTATAATAGACACATTGCCACCAGGACGTAAAAATATTGATACCTTTGCGGTAAATATGAATTATGAAAAAAGAGTTATAAATTTTTTAAAAAAACAAATTAAAGATGGCAGACAGGGATATATTGTATGTCCTTTAATTGAAGAATCAGATAAACTAGAGTTAAACTCTGTACTTGAATTATATGAAAGATTAAAAAATGAATATTTTCAAGACGTTAACATAGCTTTTATACATGGTAAAATGAAAAATGATGAAAAAGAAAGTATTATGAATGAATTTTTGGAAAATAATATAAAAATATTGTTTTCTACAACAGTAATTGAAGTAGGAGTTAATGTTCCTAATGCAAATATTATGATTATTTATAATGCTGAGCGTTTTGGACTTTCTCAATTACACCAATTAAGAGGGAGAGTAGGTAGAGGGGAATACCAATCCTACTGTATTTTAATTAATAATTCAAATAGTAAGATTGCTAGGGAAAGAATGAGAATTATGCAAAATTCAAATGATGGTTTTGAAATTTCAAAAAAAGATTTGGAATTAAGAGGTAGTGGTGACATACTAGGTACTAAACAAGCTGGTCTGCCTAGTTTAAAAATTGCAAATATTTTTGATGATATGAATCTTTTAAATACAATTCAACCTATTGCAAAAAAAATAGTAGTCCAGGGGAAATTAGAAGATAAAGAATTTTTAAATCTTAAAAAAAGAATATTGGAATTTTCAGATAGATTAAAAGAAAATATTATATTTAACTAGGAGGATTATGAGAGTTATATCTGGTGAAAAAAAAGGCATGAAATTATTTTCTACTAAGGATAAAAACACTAGACCAACAGAGGATAAAATAAAGGAAGCTATATTTAATATATTGTCTGATATAGAGAATAATTCTGCGGTTTTAGACCTTTTTGCAGGTACAGGCAGTATAGGTATTGAATTTTTAAGCAGAGGGGCTAATTTTGTCGTTTTTAGTGAAAAGAGCAAAATTAATATTAAATGTATAAAGGATAATCTTAAGCATACTAACTATCTAGATAGAAGTAAAATATACTTTGGTGACTATATAATAAACTTGAAAAATATAGCTAAGGATTTTTCTGGATTTGATTATATTTTTATAGACCCTCCTTACGAAAATGTAAAAATGTATTATGATTCTTTAGAATTAATTTATAGTTTAAAGCTTTTAAATAAAGGTGGAATTATTATATTAGAAAGTAATTCAGAATTGGATTTAACAAAATACAATATTATTAAAGAAAAAAAATATGGTAAAAAATTTATTTATTTTATAGATTTAGGAGTTGATTATGAAAATAATATATCCAGGTAGTTTTGATCCTATAACTTTAGGACATTTAGATATTGTAGAGAGAATTTCAAAAAAATTTGATGAGGTCTACATAGCTATATTAAGCAACTATAAAAAACAATCTCTTTTTACAGTTGATGAAAGAATAAAAATAATTGAAGAGGCTTGTAAAGATTTTAATAATGTTAAAGTAGTAGCCTTTTCTGGACTATTGGTGGATTTTGCAAAAAGTATAGATTGTAAATTAATAGCCAGAGGCCTAAGAGAAGTATCGGATTATGAAAAAGAAGTACAAATGGCCCTTATGAATAGGGCACTAGACAACGATATGGAAACTCTTTTCCTAGTATCTAATGCTAAATATTCATTTGTTAGCTCATCTATTATAAAAGAAGTAATTTCTTTTGGAGGAGATGTAGAGAGTTTTGTGCCAGAAGCAGCCTATAAAATGTTAAAAATCAAGTATTTGAATAAGTAAATTCTTGTAAGTTAACGGTTTTTAATATATAATATTTAGAGAATTATAAATTTGGGAGGTATTTGTATGGATGTACTTCAAATTATTGAAGAAATAGAAGATTTACTAGACGAAGCTTCTACAGTACCATTTTCTAAAAAGGTTATGGTGGATACAGACGAAGTATTTCATCTTTTACAACAAATAAGACAAGGATTACCTGGAGAAATTAAACAAGCTCAATGGGTAAATGAGGAAAAAGACAGAATATTAGCTGAAGCTGAAAGAGATGCTTCTGCAATAAAAGATGAAGCTAACAAAGAAGCAGATAAAATCATTAATGATGCTAAAGAAACATTTAATAATATGATAAGTGAGCATGAAATCACTAAAAAAGCAAATGAATTTGCAGAAGATATTGTTTCTAAAGCAGAAGAAAATGCTAGGGTTTTAAAGACTCAATCATTAACTTATGTTGATGAAATGCTTCAGGCAACTCAAGACAGACTAAAAGAAATCTTAAATGATTTAGAAGAAGATAGAAAAGAATTAAGATAAAATTTTATTATATTTGAATAATTCATATCGAATGCCTTTAATTATTTAAGATAAACTCAATAGAACAGTGATGAGGAATATTTATAAAAATATTTTTTAGAGAACTAATGGATGGTGAAAATTAGTAAATATTTTATAATGGGCAACTCTGAGTTCATTAATCAAGTGACGACATAAGTCGTAAATAGGGTGGAACCGCGGAAAACTTTCGTCCCTAGCTTTAGCTAGTGGTACGGGGGTTTTTTTATTTATAATAAATTATTAGGAGGAAGTTATGGCTAAGGAAATTAAAATGGAAAATATTGTTAGTCTTGCTAAAATGAGAGGATTTGTTTATCCAGGCTCTGAAATATATGGAGGATTATCAAATACATGGGATTATGGTCCTTTAGGAGTAGAACTTAAAAATAATATTAAAAAAGCTTGGTGGAAAAAATTCATACAGGAAAGTAAGTATAATGTAGGAGTCGATGCAGCAATTCTTATGAATCCATCAGTTTGGGTTGCATCAGGACATGTTGGTGGTTTCTCAGATCCATTAATTGATTGTAAAGAGTGTAAATCTAGATTTAGGGCTGATAATTTAGTTGAAGATTATTTTTTAAATAAAAAAAATGAAGAAGTTGTAGGCTTAGATGGATACACAAATGAAGAATTGAAAAATATTATTGAAGAAGAAAATATTAGTTGTCCAAAATGTGGTAAACATAATTTTACAGATATAAGAAAGTTCAATTTAATGTTTAAAACCTTCCAAGGGGTAACAGAAGATAGTACATCAGAACTATATTTAAGACCAGAAACAGCACAAGGTATTTTTGTTAATTTTAAAAATGTACAAAGAACTTCTAGGAAAAAAATTCCTTTTGGAATTGGACAAATAGGAAAATCCTTTAGAAATGAAATTACTCCTGGTAATTTTATCTTTAGAACTAGAGAATTCGAACAAATGGAATTAGAATTTTTCTGCAAACCTGGTGAGGATTTAGAATGGTTTAATTATTGGAGAACCTATTGTAAAGATTTCTTATTAAATTTAGGAATACAAGAAGATAGACTTAGAATGAGGGATCATGGGGAGGAAGAACTTTCTTTTTACAGTGTAGCTACAACTGATATAGAATACTTGTATCCATTTGGTTGGGGCGAATTATGGGGTATAGCAGACAGAACTGACTATGATTTAAAACAACACATAGAAGGTTCAGGAGTTGACTTTACCTATACAGACCCACAAACCAATGAAAAATATATTCCTTATTGTGTTGAGCCATCAGTAGGTGTTGATAGAATGTTTTTAATGTTCCTATGTAATGCTTACGAGGAAGAGGAATTAGAAGATGGAACTACAAGAAATGTACTTCATCTACATCCAGCACTTGCACCATATAAAGCTGCTGTTCTACCATTGACAAAAAAACTTTCAGATAAAAGTGATGAGGTTTATGAACTACTATCAAAAGAATTTAACGTAGATACTGATGTTTCCGGCTCTATTGGAAAGAGATACAGAAGACAGGATGAAGCAGGAACTCCTTTCTGTATTACAGTAGACTTTGATACTTTGGAAGACAACTCAGTTACTATAAGAGACAGGGATACTATGAAACAAGATAGAATAAAAATAGATGATCTTGTTAATTATATTAGTGAAAGGATTGTGTTTTAATGGAGAAATTAATAGTTTTTGGCTCAGATAAATGTCCAGATTGCCCTCCGGCTTTAGAAGAATTGGATAATAAAAATATTGATTATGAATTTATTAATATTACAGAATCAATTCCTAATTTAAAAAGATTTTTGCTAATAAGAGATAATAATCCTGAATTTGATAAAGTAAAGAACAATGGTTCAGTAGGAATACCATGTTTTTATAAAGATGGAAATATTTTCTTTAATATTGAGGATATTTTATAAAAATATTGATTTGATTAATTTAATGTAGTAAAATAGTTTAACAAAAGGACGAATAAAAAGGAAAGAGGGATATAATGAGTAATGAGGTGTTAAACCCCTTAATAAGTGCTCAAACACAGTTAAAAACTGCATGCGAAAATTTAAATTTAGATTCTGCCATATATGAATTATTAAAGGAACCAGAAAGGGTTATTGAAGTTTCCATTCCGGTAAAAATGGATGATGGAACAGTTCAGGTTTTTAAAGGTTATAGATCAGCACATAGTACAGCTGTTGGTCCAAGTAAGGGAGGAATTAGATTTCATCCTCAAGTTAACTTAGATGAAGTAAAAACTTTATCTATGTGGATGACTTTTAAATGTTGCGTGACAGGTATTCCTTATGGTGGTGGAAAAGGAGGCATAGCAGTAGATCCTTCTAAACTTTCACAAGGGGAATTAGAAAGATTATCAAGAGGCTTTATTAGGAAAACTTATAAATATTTAGGTGAAAATATTGATATTCCAGCTCCTGATGTTGGAACTAATGCACAAATAATGAGTTGGATGATAGATGAATATATTACAATAAAAGGCGAACACTTAAATGGGGTAATAACTGGAAAACCTATAGTGTTTGGTGGCTCAAAAGGAAGAACAGAAGCTACAGGATTAGGTGTTGCCATAATAGCTAGGGAAACTTTTAAGAGTATTGGTAAAGATTTAAAAGGTTCAAAAGTAGCTGTACAAGGTTTTGGAAATGTTGGTAGTTTTGTTGTAAAATATTTAGAGGAATTAGGGGCTAAAGTAGTTGCTGTTTCAGAGTACCATCCATCAAAAGGAACATATGCAATATATAAAGATTCAGGTTTATCATTTGAAGAATTAAGTTCCAGTATGAAGGAACATAGGATGTTAAAAAATATTGAAAATTCTAAAGAAATATCCATGGACGATTTCTGGAGTTTAAATATAGATTTAATTGTTCCAGCAGCTTTAGAAAATGCCATTTCCGCTAAGGAAGCAAAATTAATTAAGGCAGATATAATTGTGGAAGCTGCAAATGGACCTATTACTTTAGAAGCAGATGAAATTTTAAATAAGGAAAATATAGTTGTAGTACCGGATATTTTAGCTAATTCAGGAGGAGTTACTGTATCATATTTTGAATGGGTTCAAAATCTTTATGGATATTATTGGGAAGAAGAAGAAATAGCAAAAAAACAGGAAAATGCTATGGTAACTGCTTTTGAAAATGTTTTGGAAATTAAAGATGGCTATAAAGTATCTTTCAGAGAAGCTACTTACATGTTTTCTGTTAAAAAAGTTGCTGAAGTAATGAAACTTAGAGGTTGGTATTAAATTTGAAAGTCATAATGTGATATAATTCATATTATGACTTTTTTAGGTGAAGATATGGAATATAAAGTAAAAAATAAAAATATAATAATTAAAAATAATAATGATTTTAATCCAAAGCACATATTTGAATGTGGACAAGCTTTTAGATGGAAAAAAGAAGAGGATAATTCCTATACTTGTATTGCTAAGGGAAGAGTTCTTAATGTTTCTCAACAAAATGATGAAATAATATTTAATAATACAAATGAAGATGACTTTAATAATATATGGATTGATTATTTTGATTTAAAGACAGATTATAATAATATAAAAAAGGAATTATCTTTAGAAAAAACTATAAAAGATGCCGTTAATTATGGATATGGTATAAGAATATTAAATCAAGAAAAATTTGAAACAATAATTTCTTTTATTATTTCGGCTAATAATCAGATTCCAAGAATTAAAAAATCTATTGAAATTATTTCCAGAAATTATGGCGAATTTATTGAAAACTTTAAAGGAGAAGATTATTTTTCATTTCCAGCTGCAGAAAAATTATCTAAAGTTTCAGTAGAGGAGTTAAGGGAAGTGGCAAGAGTTGGCTTTAGAGATAAAAGAATAATTGAAACATCTAAGCTAATAGCCAATAATGACTTTTCTATTAGGGAATCAGTTAGTTTAAATAGTGAAGAATTAAGAAAGGAACTAGAAAAACTTCCAGGAGTAGGTCCAAAAGTGGCATCTTGTATTATGCTTTTTTCTTATGGTCGAAGTGAAACTTTTCCTGTTGATGTTTGGATTAAAAGAGTTATGGAAGAATTATACATCAAAGAGGAAACAAATATAAAGCATATTGGAAAATATGCAAATGATATATTTGGTAATTTAGCAGGATATGCACAACAGTATTTATTCTATTATGGAAGAGAAAACTCCATTGGGAAAATTTAATTGGTTTTTATTATCACTGTATTACTAATTTAATGAAAAGCAAATAAAAATATGATAAAATTAATAAGAAATTATTTTAATTAGGAGAACTTATGATTGATATAAACGAAGTAAAAAGAGTCTATTCTTTAGCAAAACTAAATATTAAAGAAGAAGAACTAGAAACAATGAAAAATAAATTTAATACTGTTTTAGAATTTGCAAATAGTATTATGGAAGTAGATACAGAAGGTGTTGATATGCTTGAAATGGTGTCAAATCATAATTCTGTTCTAAGAGAAGATATTGTAGAAGAAAGTGTCGATAGAGAAACAGCATTGAAAAATTCTACAGACAGAGAATATGGATATTTTAGATTGAAAAAGGTTGTTGAATAATGAATATAAATGAATTAAGAAGTAGTTTTATCTCAGGTAAGTTAGATTTAAGAAAATTCTATAGTGAATTAATTGAGACTATTGAATCAAAAAAAGATTTAAATATTTTTATTTCTTTTAATAAGGATGATATTTTTAGACAAATTGAAAATATAGAAAAAAAGAATAATAATAACAGTCACGGTGCTCTTTTTGGTATACCTGTTACATTAAAAGATAATATTTCCTACGATAAATTAAAAATGACTTGTGGTTCAAAGATGTTAGAAAATTTTGAGCCTATTTTTAATGCTACAGTTGTAGATAAATTAATAAAAGAAGATGCAATAATAATAGGTAAAGTTAATATGGACGAATTTGCTATGGGAAGTTCATCAGAAACATCATATTTTGGTCCTACTAAAAATCCTATAGATAATACATTAATACCAGGAGGTTCATCTTCAGGATCAGCTGCTTCTGTTGCAGCAGAAATGGCACTAATATCCCTAGGTTCTGATAGTGGTGGCTCTGTAAGACAACCTGCGTCTTATTGTAATATATATGGTTATATGCCAAGTTATGGAACAATTTCAAGATATGGAGTTGCCTCTATGGCTAATACCCTAGATCAAGTGGGTATACTATCAAATTGTGTTGAAGATATTGTTACTACGACAAATATTATTGGTGGTTATGATAATAAAGACATGAACTCTACCTTAAATGAAAAAGTAAATTTCCAAATAAATGAAGATTATAATTTTAAAGGTAAAAAAATAGGGGTTATAGACCTAGATAAATTTGAAATTGAAGAAACAGTTAAAGAGGATTATGAATTAGCAGTAAGTAAAATAAAATCTTTAGGTGCTGAAATTATAGAGTTGGATTTTAAGTATTTAAAATATTCTACATCTGTTTATTCTGTAGTAATGTCTTCAGAAGTTAGTAGCAACATGTCAAGATTTGACGGAATAAGGTACGGATACTTAACTGACGAATATGAAACAACAGATGATTTATACATCAATACTAGAAGTGAAGGCTTTGGAGAAGAAACTCAAAGAAGAATAGCTATGGGAACATTATTTTTAGCTGCTGAAAATAATCAAAAATTATATAAGCAAGGTCAAAAGGTTAGAAAGCTAATGTCAGACGAATTTAATACTCAATTTGAGAAAGTTGATATTATCTTAACTCCTACAACAACTAATCTACCATATGAACTAGGTTCTAGAGTAGAAGATCCTTTATCAGTTTATGATAGTGGAACTTTTAATGTTCCAGTGAACCTTTGTGGTTTATGTTGTATATCTATACCTGTTAGGAAGGGTATTTCAGGTTCAATTCAATTTATTGGAAAAAGATATGAGGACGAAGAAATACTTAATGCAGCGTATTATTATGAAAGGAGTAACAATTAATGAATTATAAAACTTTAATTGGCCTAGAAATTCATGTGGAACTTTCTACTAAAAGTAAAATGTTCTGTGGATGTAAAAACGAATTTGGTTCTGCTCCTAATACAAATGTTTGTCCAGTTTGTTTAGGACATCCAGGTGCCCTACCTGTTATGAATAAAAAGGCATTAGAATATGCTATAATGGCAGGCTTATCTTTTAATTGTGATATTAGAAATAGTTTTAAAATGGATAGAAAAAAATATTTTTATCCGGATTTAACAAAGGGATATCAAATTACTCAACAGGACATGCCTTTATGTGAAAATGGTTATGTAGAAGTTCATACAGACGAAGGAATTAAAAAAATTGGACTTATTAGAATTCATATGGAAGAAGATACAGGAAAATCAATTCACAATGAAGAGGGAAATACCTTACTAGATTATAATAGGGCAGGAGTTCCTTTAATTGAAATAGTTTCCAAACCTGAAATGTCAAATGCAGATGAAGCTAGGGAATTTTTAGAAAATTTAAAGGAAACTTTAAAATTCATTGGAATATCCGATGTTAAAATGGAGCAGGGCTCTCTAAGATGTGATGTTAATATAAATATTTTAGATGAAGATAGCGATTTTAAAACAAAAATTACAGAAATTAAGAACTTAAATTCCTTTAAAGCAGTTTATAAGGCAATAATTTTCGAAGAAAAAAGACACCTTGAAATGATGAAAAATAAAGATGTTGGATATAAAGAAACTAGAAGATGGGATGATGCTAGTAATTCAACAGTTGTAATGAGAAGAAAAGAAGAAGGTAGTGATTATAGATTTTCAGTAGAAGGTGATATTCCTATAACTTTTGTAGAAGATAGTTTAATTGGGGAAATAAAAAACAATTTGCCAGAACTTCCTTCTCAACTTATGAAAAGATTTGTTAAAGAATACAATATTTCAGAATATGATGCAGATATATTATCAAGAAATAAGTATCTATCAAGTTATTTTGAAATTGTTGCAAAAGAAGTGCAAGATCCTAAATTAGTTAGTAACTGGTTATTGTCTGATGTTTTACGTAGAGTAAAAGAAGCGGAAATTGAATTTGAAGAAGTAAAAATGGAAAGTAAAAATTTTGCTAAACTTTTAAAATTAATTAAAAACAAGGATATAAATAACAATACAGGTAAAAAAGTTTTACGAAAATTATTTGAAGAAAATTTCGACCCAGAAGAATATGTAAAAGAAAAGGGACTTATTCAAGTTAATGATGATTCTGTATTAGAAAAAATAGTAGATGAAGTTTTAGCAAATAATCCAGAGTCTATTAATGATTACAAAAATGGTAAAGACAGAGCCCTAGGATTTTTAGTAGGACAATGTATGAAAGCATCAAAAGGTAAGGGGAATCCTCAAAAATTCAATGAAATGATTTTGAAAAAAATTAGCTAGGTGGAAAATGGAAAAATTAGTATTAGCAACTCATAATAAGGGAAAAGTAAAAGAAATAAAAAATATTTTAAAAGAACTAAATATTGAAGTTTTAAGTATATCTGATATTATATCAATTAAGGATATAGAAGAAAATGCTGATACATTAGAGGGTAATGCTAAAATTAAAGCAGAGTATATTCATCAAAAAATTGGTGGATATACTCTTGCTGATGATACAGGACTTTTTGTTAACGCCTTAAATGGTGAACCAGGAGTTCATACAGCAAGATATGCAGGTGAAAACTGTTCAGAAGAAGACAATAGGCTAAAAATGCTAAAGGCTTTAGAAAATATTGAAGATAGAACAGCATATTTTAAAACAGTACTAGTATTAATAGATAATAGGGGAAAAGAATATATTGTTGAGGGCATATGTGAAGGAAGTATAGCACCTGAAGAAATGGGTGAAGGTGGATTTGGATATGATAAAATTTTCATTCCAAAAGGATATACAAAAACATTTGCGCTACTAGGTTTAGATGAAAAGAACAAATTAAGTCATAGGGCAAAAGCTTTGGACAAATTAAAAATATTATTGGTGGATGTGTTAAATGAAAGTAGCTATAATTAGTGATACTCATGGGAGTTTCAATAATGTAATTGAAGAAATTAAAAAACATAATATCGATTTAATTATTCATTTAGGAGATTTTTCTGATGATGGTAGAGATATTGGTCAAATTACAAATAAAATTTCCTATGTGGTAAAAGGTAACAATGATTACTTAGCTACTAATGAATTGGAAGATCTTTTTATAAACCTTAATGGTATAGATTTTTTTATAACTCATGGTCATAGATATAATGTATACAGAGGTGTAGATAAACTTGTCCAAAGAGCAAAAAAAGCCAATGCTAAAATAGCATTATACGGACACACACATGTATACTTTAACGATGTTGTAGATGGTGTATGGGTTATAAATCCAGGAAGTCCAAGTTATCCAAGATATGGTGATGATAAAAGTTTTGTTATTTTGGATTTAGATACAATGGAATTAGAGAGAATAAAATTTAGGAGGTCAAAATGGAAGCTATATTAAGTTCGAATGAATTAGCAAAAGAACTAGAAGAAGATATTATTTCTAGGGTAAAAGTTTTAGCAGATAAAGGTGCTAGACCAAAATTAGCAATCGTAAGAGTGGGTGAAAATCCTAATGATATTTCTTATGAAAAAAGTTTATTAAAAAAAGGTGATGGATATGGAATAGATATCCAACAGGTTGTTTTAAACGAAAATATTTCAACAGAAGAGTTAAAAAGCGAAATGGAAAAACTTAATGTTGATGATTCTGTAACAGGAATTATTTTGTTTAGACCTTTACCAAAACATATTGATGAAGAATTAATTCAAGAAACAATATCATGGAAAAAAGACGTAGACTGTATGTCACCATTAAACTTAGCAAAAATATTCCAAGGGGATTTTACTAGTTTTCAACCAGCAACACCGTTTGCTTCAATGAAAATATTAGAATATTACAATATTGACTTAACTGGTAAGACAGTAGCAATAATAAATAGGTCAATGGTACTAGGAAAACCTTTAGCTATGATGGTTTTAGGGAAAAATGGTACTCCTATAATCTGTCATTCAAAAACAAAAGATCTTAAAAAAATATTACAGGAAGCTGATGTAGTTGTAACAGCAACTGGTAGAGCAAAAAGTTTAAAAAGAGATTCCTTAACTGAAGATTCAATAGTAATAGATGTTGGAGTTTCCCTAGATGAAAATGGTAAATTATCTGGTGATGCTGATTTTGAAGATTTAAAAGATTTTGTAAAAGGAATCACTCCAAGACTAGGTGGTGTTGGTAAAATCACCTCAACATTATTAATGGAACAGTTAGTTACAGCAAAAGAAAACAGTTTAAAATAAAGCCTTGGGGCTTTATTTTTTTGTCTAGAAGAAATATGCTATACTCTAAAAGGTGATAATATGAAAAAAATAACTAAGAAAAAGATTATATCATTATTAATAGCATTAATTATTACAGCCTTTGGTGGTATAACAGTAACAGAAAATCTTGCAGATAATATTAATTCAGATTTAGAAGTACATTTTATAGATGTAGGACAAGGAGATAGTACTTTACTAATATCAAAGGAAGAATCCATACTTATTGATGGTGGGGAAAGGCACGCTTCGTCTAAAGTTGTAAGCTATATAGAAAAACTAGGTATAGAAGAAATAGATTATGTAATTGCAACTCATCCTCATAGTGATCATATCAGTGGACTAGTAGGAGTTATAAATAAATTTAAAGTTAAAAATATTATTAGGAATGAAGAAGAAGTAAACAGTAAAATATATGAAAGTTTTGTAAATTCCTATACTAATAAAAATATTAATGTAATAATTCCAAAAGTTGGGGATAACTTTGAATTTGGAGAAGCAAATTTTAAAATAGTAGGACCAACAGCATATAATTTTGATACTAATAATAATTCCTTAGCTATAAAGGTTAACCATGGTAAAAATTCCCTGTTATTTACTGGTGATGCAGAAAAAATAGAAGAATCTACATTAATGTACACAGGAGAAGAAATAGATGCTAAAATTCTTCACGTAGGACATCATGGAAGTAGGAAAGCTTCATCAGAAGAATTTTTAAAAGAAGTTAACCCTGAATATGGAATAATATCTGTTGGTAGGGATAATATCTATGGACATCCTCATAAAGAGGCAGTAGATAGACTGAAAAAACAAAATATTGAAATTTATAGAACAGATATATCAGGAGATATAATTTTAATAAGCGATGGAGAAGAGATACTTATAAGTACAGAGAAATAATAGGGAGAAAAGATGCTTAGTACTATATGGTCAGAAAAGATACAAGGTATTTTAATGTTAGAAAGATCTAGGGATTCTAGATTTCAAGAAGATAAAAAAGATATTATTTTAAACAGTCTTAGAATTAAAAATTCGAAAATAATAGTAGATATGGGGTGTGGACCAGGTACACTTATTTTTAAATTAGAAAACTGGTTAAATAAGGATAGAAAATTTATTGGTATAGATAGAGATGAAAATTTTATTGATTTTGCTAAAAATAAAAATACAAAAAAATCAATAGAGTTTATCAGAAGTGATATTTTAAAAACACCATTAAAAAATAGTTCTGTTGATGCGGCAATTTCAAATACCGTAATCGAACATGTACCAAATGAAGAGTTTCTTCTAGAGCAAAAAAGAATAGACTGTAGGATAAAAAATTAGATAATAAAAAGTTAGTTTGGGATTATGAAATTGAAATTGTAAGTATATTTTCTGCTATTGTTAAGAAATAAATTTATAACCCTTGAATAATTATCTTAATGTGCATTTGGGTATATTATAACTAGGAAACTAGCTAATATATTAATTTCAAGGAGGTATTGAAATGTCAGAATATAGAGAAATTGTTATTCAAGAAGAAGAGTTAAAACAAAGACTGGAACAATTACGTGCTGATAAAAGAAAATTAGAAGAAGACATACTTATAACCTTTGGAAAAATATACCTAGGAAAAAGAGGATTGGATATTAAAGACTTTACGGGATTAAAACCAGAAGAACTAGACAGGTTAATTAATAAAGTAATAGATGAAGATTTAAATAAAATTTAATTTCCTGCTTATAAATAGAAAACCACATCACTATAAATACAGATAAATTGACATATAAATATAATTATATGTCAATTTTATTTTAATAGAATATCTAAAATTAAGGGGGATTATGGATGAAATTAGATAGTTTTCAAATATCTGTCATAATAACAATAATCGGCTTGTTTTTCTTATTTCTAGGAAGAAAAAATTTTAAATTTAGGGCTATAACGAACAAAAAAGCATGGGGAGGATTTACCCTTCCTTTAATAATTATTGGATTATTAATTACAGGAGTTGGATTAATATTAATCTATAAATTTTACCCATTTTAAACACTAAATTTACAATTAGAAAGTAAAATTATATTGTATAAAATGTTAGGAGATTTTTTAACAGATATGAGGAAATTTATACTTTCTAAAAAAGCTAAAAGAAACATTTTTTTAACAGCGTTAATTATAATTATTCTAGATATTATCTTTTTTATAATTGAATATTATAATGGAGAAATTACTCTAAGTTATATTATTCATAGATTAATATTCTTTTTATCCATGATAAGTTGTACAATTTTACTTAATTTAGTATTTGGAGACAAAGATTAATAGAAGAAAATACAGTAATACTCTTTTAAATATAACGAGTATTACTGTATTTTTAGAATTTAACCAAATAGTTTATTTTACACTCCCACAAAAAATCTTGAAAGCCTTCTTGGTTCTAAAGGTTTACCTAAACCATTTTCGAAAATGGTTTTTTGCTGTTCTAAGATTATTTCACTGGTGGATGATATTAAACCTAAATTTAATTTAAATTTATATTCTTCCATTTTTTTAACAACATTATCTATATCATAACCACAAAATGATTTTCTTTTAGGACTGCCATCTTCATTGGTTCCTATAATTAATTGTGCCTTTAATACTTCTTATTATTTCTTAATTCTACAAAGACAGTTCCATTACCATTAGATTTACTTCTTTTCTTGGCCATAATATCCTCCTTCATAAAAAAGGGGATATATGATATAATTCTACTTGGGAGTAGGAATGTATATCTATATATCCTTATACTCTAAAGTCCATTATGCCTGTCAACATAAGGGGCTTTTTTTATTTATCTTTTATCTGTTATATCCAGATGGATTATATCCAAAAGGATTATCATAAAATTCATTAAAGATTTCTATAAGATTTGGATTTGAGTGGTCAATCTCTTTTATTTTTTTTGCTGCTATATCGTATTCTGATTTATATTTTAAATATTCATTATATAATTCGCTCTTTGTCATTGTTTTAGGTTGTGGTTTAACAGTTTCATAGCCTTCCATTGCACGAGATATAACTGCATCTAAATAAGTAACTCTATCGTTCTTAATCTCAAAACGATAAATTGGATGCCCTGAACCTGCATTACCTGTTAAATGACAATATACATAATTGGCATCATATTCATAATAGAAAGATAACCAACCAAGATCTTTATATTCGTTTAATCTTCTATCATTTGCAATATTTAAATAAAGATATGCTTGTAGGCCCTTATCTAATTTATCAAAATTATTTTCTTCTACTATAGGTGGTGTAACTTCACCTTTTAATTCCTTTTCAATATTTTTAGATACTGAATTTTCTCCACCAACTATAATTACATTTTTAATGTTGTCATTATAATTTATATAGTCTTTTGTAACTTTAGTAAAATTAGTAGGATGAGTTAATAAAATTGCTCCATTGTTTATACTTGCTACTGGTGCTGAAGACAAAGCATCTGGAAACTCTGTTCCATCAACTAATACAATTGTTTCAATTTCTTTATTTAAATGAATAGGGTATGCATCTGCAACCTTTACAGCTGTTTCATATCTATCAGATCCAGCATATCTATATTCTTCAATTCCTTTTGGAACTGAACTTGTTCCACCAAAAACCATTGAAAATCCTGGTTTAACCATAGAAGTCATATATGGGACTAGATACGTTAAAGGAGTATCCTTATCACTAAACATTTGTCCAACTAATGGAGCAGCTGATAAGGCATCTGCAAAATATACTCCATTTACAGCTGCTGGTAGCATTCCTTGTTTATGATCCCCCATAAGAGCAAGTCTTTTTTCACCAATAATTGTAGCTGTTTCTACTCTGTCTTTACCAGCTAATCTCTCCACATTATAACCTAATTTTTTTATGTTGTTTTCTACCATAGAAGAAATTGTACCTGTTCCACCAAGAATGAATACATGTTCAACACCTATTCTTTTCATTTCAGTAAAAATATTTTTGGAAATAGAATTCTTACTTGTTAAAAATATTGGTGCTTCAACTTGACTTGCAAGAGTGCCTCCTACTAATGCATCTGGAAAAACTTCACCACTTGCTATTATTGCATATTTAGAACTATCAAATGTTTTTCTACTAGTCTCAACAGAAGTCTCATATTTGTCTTTCCCTGATATTCTTGTAACATTTAAATCTTTTGTATTAGCTAAAGCGACATTAGGAATTAAAGTTGATAAACCTATAGTTACTGCCAATACTAAACTTAATACTTTTTTCTTTTTCATATCATTCTCCTTTATTTAACTTCATAATTTGCTATGTGATAAAAAGTCACATTTTCACCATCTTTTTGTATAAATTCAACATTATGAATTCCTTTTTCTAAAGCATCACCCCTTAACTCTATACTTGTTTGAGAATCTGATAACTGTTCCTGTCCAAGTACTTCACCATCTAAGTAAATAATAGTTGGTTTACTTCCATCCATTCCTTCAGATTCTAATCCCAATGGCATTAAAATCATATCTTCTTGGTACATTACATATAAGATATTCCCGTTTTCAGTTGAACCAGATTCATTAACTAAATTAACTTTTCCTGTTCCAGTTTCTTCTCCACCAATTATTCTAGTATCATCTTTCATAGATATTTTTGTTTCAATTGAGGATTTAGAAGTGTTTTTAGAATCTAAATTATCTTTATTATTACTACAAGCTATTAATACTAAAGATAGGGTAGTAATTAGACATAAAAAAAATAATTTCTTTTTCATTAAATATTCCTTTCTAAAAATAAACAGACTAATTAAAAAATCTATTTATAATATTTATCAAACTATTTTTCATAGTTAGGTTTAATATTATATTCATCAGCTATATCTTTAAACTTAGTTACATAAAAAGTATCTAAATCTATTTTTTCTATAGTTTCTTTGTTAAATTTAACTTTTATTAACCAATTTCTAGTGCCATTTGTAGTGTACCTGAAGAATGCTAAATTTTATATCTCCTATTTTAAAATCAGAATGAGATTCTTTGTTTTTTTGAATTTCAGTTTTTAGAACCATTTCTATATTATCGGTTAATTTACTAGCATTTGTTTCATCTGCAGATTTAGTTTCTTTTGTTATATCTTCTATAATATTTTTCTTGGTTGTTTCTTTTGCTATCAATAGTCCTGTTAAAACTAATATTAAAGAAACGCCTATTAAAATTCCTGATGTTATCTTATTTCTTTTTTATTATAGCATTAATAAATAATAAAAACCCTATTATAAAAATAATAAAATCCGTTTATTTTCCTCCAGTAAGTTAATAATCATAATTTATTAACCTATGAATATATTACGTATTAAATAAATGATAAATAGATGAAGGGGATAAAAACTGTAAAAGAAATATTTGTTTTGTTTTCCTCTTTTACCATTGTAGAGGAATATAGGAATTATTGCTAAATAAACAGGTCTATTTAAGCCAATACCTGAATCTGCAAAAAAAGCTATTAAGGTTGCCAATACCCTATTTAGTCTATTTTGATTTCTAAATAAATAAAAAATTAAAATAGCAAATATTCCTAAAAAAGAATAGTCGGAATGTATAATTAATGAAAGTATCATAAAAGGTATAAAAATAATTATTTTCACTGTTATTGTTAATATTGTAGGAAGATTGATCTTGTCATTAATTGTTTCAGATAACCACATGGCTATAAATCCTAGTAACAAGGTGAAGTATATATTCTGATATGTAAATTCTAATGGTATATTAAAAAAGCATAAATCAAAGAATATTTCAGAAATTATAGCAAAAATAAATAATCTTATGGTCATTTTCTTACGATTTTTAGTTAGAAAAAAACTTTCAACAATCAGAAAAACAAAAATAGGAAATGCTATTTTACCAATTAAGTGTAATAAATCAGACCAATATTGAAGATTTACTAATAGTGAACTATTGAAGTTGGTGGGGTTTTCAATTATATAGTCTATTAAACCAACTGCTATATGGTCACATAACATAGACATTATTGCAATCCATTTCAATACATTTGCAGAAAAAATGCCCTTAGTTTTCTTATTGTCAGTAATCATAAAATTCTCCTAATATTTTTATATTTATCATATATCAAAGTCATTACAGAATTACTAAAAAATTATTAAAAAAACATTAAGAAAGTTAGAAAAATTAGTTCATAAGGAGGAATCTAATGAATAACCTTGTTTTAATCGGACAACCAACAAAGGATACAGAGTTTAGATATGGGTCAGGAACAGGAAATTCTAGGAGTAGTTTCAAATTAACAGTAGATAAGGGACTATATAAAAATAAAAAGCAAGAAGCCTAAAGTAAAGGACTGTCTACTACAGATTTTATTGTAATAATAGCATGGGGAAAGATTGCATAATTAATTGGTAATTATGTTAAGAAAGGTCAGCTAGTGGGATTAGAGGGAAGCATAAGAACCAATTCCTATGAAAAAGATGGTAAAACAATCTATAAAACAGTAGTAAAATCACAAAGAAATGAATTAATAAATAATTGAACATAAAAAAAGAAAATGATATGGGATTGACTATTATTCCATATCATTTTTTATAATAATAATTTTACTGCAACCTTACTGCAACCTTTAAGAAACTAAAACCCCTCAAACATTGTAGTTTAAGGGGTTGTTTTTCTTATGGAGGCGGCACCCAGATTTGAACTGGGGATAGAGGTGTTGCAGACCTTTGCCTTACCACTTGGCTATGCCGCCATATGGAGCGGAAGACGAGATTCGAACTCGCGACCCTCGCCTTGGCAAGGCGATGCTCTACCACTGAGCCACTTCCGCATTTGTTGGTGCCCGGAGCCGGAATCGAACCAGCGACACGAGGATTTTCAGTCCTCTGCTCTACCGACTGAGCTATCCGGGCGAGTAGTACAATTGACTACCAATTTATGATACAATAACTTTTAAATAATGTCAAATATAAATTTAAAAAGTTTTGGGAGAAAAAATATGTATAATTTCTTACAAATTGTAAATTACACTGAAAAAGAATATAACGAAGATACTTACTTTGTTTCAAATAATTTTGCTTTTGTTATAGATGGAGCATCAACAATTCAAAAAATGGATAATTGTAACTTTATTGTTCATAAATTTGTCAATGATTTTAAAATAAATCTTTCTAATGAATTTTATAATAACAAAATTTCTATTTCCAATGCTTTAAATAATGCATTAAAAAATACTTTAAATTCGAAATTTAAAAATGAGTATATTGCTAATGATGTTTCTGCAGCAATTTCTATTGTAAGATTTATAGATGATTATTGTGAAATATATTCATTGGGAGATTGTAGTGTTTTAATTGAATTAGATGATACTATTAAAGCGTTTAAGTCAAAGGATATTGAAAAACTTGATAAAAAAGTAATAGACAAAATGAAAAGTATTTCTAATAGGGAAAATATAAGTATTCTTGAAAGTAGAGAACATGAAGAAACCATTAACCAACTTAAAAATAATAGATTATTAAAAAATAAGGAAGAAGGTTACTGGATATTAGATACTACTGGTGTTGGTATAAAAAATGGCTTTTATAGCAAAATAAAAAAAGAATTAATTAATGGAGTTATAATTTGTAGTGATGGCTTTAGTCAGGCTTATGATACCTTAAATATTTATTCTGATTTAAAAAAATTGTTTTTAGATTTAAAAATATTTTCAATTAACAAAGTTTTATTTACTATTTTAGAAAAACAAAATAATGATAAATATTTAAATGAATTTCCTAGGTTTATTAAAACTGATGATACTACAGCTATTTATATTGGGGGAATAAATGAATCCCTTCATTTTTAAGGAAAGAGTAAAAGCAGTAATTATAAGTTATAAATCATCTCAACAGTTTAAAAATTTACTTAATGATTTGAAAATCGATTATATTGAAACAATTAAATGCAAGGATTTGGATATTCCTGTTGATGATCATCCCGATATGGTTATTCATCCTGTAGATTACAATAGTTTTGTAGTTTATAATAAATATTATGACTATTATATTAATAAGCTGAAAAAATATAATATTAATGTCATTAAATCTAAGTCTATGTTAAGTTTAAAGTATCCTAAAGATATTTTGCTAAATGTTTCAAGATTAAATAATTATTATTTTTATAAAAAGGATTTTATTGATGAGAATTTGAAAGATTTACTCGATAAGGAAAATACTGGAATTATGGTTAATCAAGGGTATTCTAAATGCTCATCTATGATTATTAAAGAAAATACAGTTATAACAAGTGATATAAAACTCCATAAAAAATTTTCTTCTCTTGGATTAAAATCATATTTACTTCCTCCAAATTTTATAGATTTACCAGGATACAATACTGGTTTTATAGGAGGAACTTGTGGTAGTATAGGAAAAGATGAAATAATTTTTTATGGTAATATAAAAAAATATAAGTACTATGAAGAGTTAAGAAAAATTTTAGAAAAAGAAAAAATTAATTATTATTATCCCAATGTTGATACTTTTATAGATAGAGGTTCAATTATAGGAATTTTAGGAGGTTAATATGAGTATAATTCAACCAAGTGTTTTGCCGGGAATGATGGAGTTATTACCTGAGGAGCAGGTAGTATTTAATAAAATGAAAAATATTATTGAAGATACTTTTAAAAAGTACGCTTTTTTACCTATAGATACTCCGGTTATGGAAAAATTAGAAATTCTACTTGCTAAAGGTGGAGGAGAAACAACTAAGCAAGTTTATACATTAAAAAAGGGAGATACTGACATAGGACTACGTTTTGATTTAACTGTTCCTTTAGCACGATATGTTGCTCAACATTTTAATGATTTAACTTTTCCTTTTAGAAGATACCATATAGGAAAAGTTTATAGGGGAGAGAGAAATCAAAGAGGTAGGTATAGAGAATTTTACCAATGTGATGTAGATATTATTGGAAATAATAATATTTCCATTTATAATGATGCTGAAATTCCTTCTGTAATGGCAGAAATATTCTATAAATTAGGGTTGGAAAATTTTAAATATTTATTTAATAACAGAAAGGTTTTAAATGGATATTTTGAATATTTAGGAATAAAAGATTTTGTTTTTGCTTTAAGAACTATTGATAAAATAGAAAAAATCGGAGTAGATAATGTTAAGAAAGAATTAGTTGAAAATAATATATCTGAAGAAGCGGTAAATAAATTATTGGATTTTCTATATTTTAATGGTACTAATGAAGAAATATTAGAATATTTAAAGAATTTAAAAATTGAAAATGATTTATTTAATGAGGGACTTAAGGAGCTGGAATTAGTATATTATAATATGATAGCCTATGGAGTAAATAAAGAGAATATAGAAATTAAACTCAGTATAACTCGTGGTTTAGATTATTATACAGGTTCTGTTTATGAAACGATAATTCCTGGCTATGAAAGTCTTGGATCGATTTGTTCAGGTGGAAGATATGATGATTTAGCAGGAAATTATACTAAGCAAAAACTTCCAGGAGTGGGACTTAGTATAGGTTTAACTAGATTATATTACCAATTAAAAGAAGCTGATTTATTAAATATATACGTAGAAATGCCTTTTGATGCAATAATTTTACCAATGAAGGGCTATGAAGGTGAAGCAATTGAATTATTGACTAAGTTAAGAAAAAATGATAAAATAGTTCAAGCCTATATGGAGGGTGGAAAACTTAAGAAGCAATTTAATTATGCAGATAAGTTAAACATTCCTTATGTTATTGTTATAGGTGAAGATGAAGTTAAAAATAATTTTTATACTTTACGAAATATGAAAACAGGGGAACAAAATACAGTTGATTTTGAATACCTTGTAAATAATATATAAAGCGTTGAAGGATCCAAGTAGTAAATTTAAACTTTTAGAGAGAAATAGACCTGGCTGAAATCTATTTTAAGTAAATGAATTTATGAATACTAATCTGGAGCTAATTATTTAATTGAGAAGCAATTAGGGTGGAACCACGAATCTTTCGTCCCTACTATTTTATAGTAGGAATGGAAGATTTTTTTATTATTTAATTTAATTAAATTTTGGAGGTAATTATGATAAAAATAACTTTACCAGATAATTCTGTTAGAGAATATAAGGAAGGTGTTTTAGTAGGGGATATTGCAAAAGATATTTCTGAAGGTTTGGCAAGAGTTGTATTAGGTGCTGTAGTTAATGATAGAATTATGGGAATGCAAGAACCGGTTAAAAAGGATTCTAACGTTAGATTTGTAAAAATAGAAGATCCTGAAGGAAAAGAAATATTTTGGCATACTTCAGCACATATTATGGCACTAGCAGTACAAAGATTATTCAAAGATGTTAAGTTTGGAATAGGACCAGCAATAGACAATGGTTTCTATTATGATTTTGATACTGAGCACCGTTTTACAGATGAAGACCTACCATTAATTGAGGCAGAAATGAAAAAAATTACAAAAGAAGGCCTTAAAATGGAAAGATATGAAATGCCAAGAGATGAAGCTTTAGCTTACTTTAAGGAAAAAGGTGAAATTTATAAAGTTGATCTTATTGAAAATTTACCTGAAGATGAAACTATATCATTTTATAAATTAGGCGAATTTACAGACCTTTGTAGAGGTCCTCACCTTTATGAAATCAAAAAAGTTAAGGCAATTAAATTATTAAGTATTGCAGGAGCATATTGGCGTGGTGATGAAAACAATAAGATGCTACAAAGAATTTATGGTATTACTTTTGAAAAACAAAAACAATTAACAGAATACCTTGATTTTTTAGAAGAAGCTAAAAAAAGAGATCATAGAAAACTAGGAAAAGAGTTAGATTTATTTAGTTTTCATGAAGAAGGTCCAGGTTTTCCATTTTTCCATCCAAACGGTATGATTTTGAGAAATGAATTACAAAATTTCTGGAAGGACTTGCATATTAAAGAAGGCTATGGCGAAATTAATACACCAATTATTTTAAGTGAAAGTCTATGGCACCAATCAGGTCATTGGGATCATTACAAAGAAAATATGTATTTTACAAAAATAGATGATGCTGATTACGCTATAAAACCAATGAACTGTCCTGGTTCTATTTTAGTTTATAAAAGCAATATGCATAGCTATAGGGACTTTCCGTTAAAGTTAGGAGAAATGGGCTTAGTTCATAGACATGAGCTATCAGGAGCCTTACATGGTTTATTTAGAGTAAGATCCTTTACTCAAGATGATGCTCATATATTTATGTTAAAAAGTCAAATCAAAGATGAAATTTCTAAAGTTATAGATCTATGTGATTATATTTATTCTGTATTTGGATTTAAATATAGTGTAGAGCTATCAACTAGGCCAGAGGATTCAATGGGAAGCGATGAAGATTGGGAAATTGCAATTCAAAGTTTAAAGGATGCTTTAGATAGTAAAGATTTTGATTATACAATTAACGAAGGTGACGGAGCTTTTTATGGTCCTAAAATAGATTTCCACTTAGAAGATGCAATAGGTAGAACTTGGCAATGTGGAACTATTCAATTGGATTTCCAAATGCCTGAAAGATTTGAATTGACTTATATAGATTCTGACGGTGAGAAAAAAAGACCAGTAATGGTTCATAGAGCAATTTTAGGTTCTATGGAAAGATTTATCGGTATTTTAATTGAACATTTTGCAGGAAAGTTTCCAACTTGGTTAGCTCCTGTACAAGCAAAAATATTGCCTATCTCCGATAAATTTAACGATAAAGCTTACGAATTAAAAGAAAAGTTAATGGAAAACGGAATTAGAGCACAAGTTGATGACAGATCTGAAAAAATAGGTTTTAAAATTAGAGAAGCTCAATTGTTAAAAATTCCATATAGCTTAATTTTAGGTGAAAAGGAAATTAATGAAAACAAAGTTTCTGTTAGAAAAAGGGACTTAGGAGATCAAGGTTCAATAGATACAGATGAATTTATTAAAAATATAGTAGAAGAAATTAAAACTAAAAGAATATAGTATTTTAAACACCTTTAGTCATTTTTGATTAAGAGGTGTTTTTTATTGTCTTTACACAATTATTTTACTATGATACCATAATAAAGTATAATGATAAATTAATTGAGGAGAGAAAAATGAAAAAAAGAAATTTTATTATAGTAATAGTTTTAACTTTATCTTTATTTTTAGTTAGTTGTTCAAATAAAAATGAAAATAATGAAAAAGCAACAGCAGAAAACAATACTTCTTCGAACACTTTAGTTGTTGGATTTGATGCAAATTTCCCACCAATGGGCTTTAAGGAAACAGATGGTAGCTACACCGGATTTGACTTAGAATTAGCTGAATTAGTAGCTGAAAAGTTGGAAATGGAGTTAGTTTTACAACCTATTGATTGGGCTTCAAAAGATGCGGAATTAGATAGTGGGAATATAAATGTAATTTGGAACGGATTTACTAAAACAGGAAGGGAAAAAGACTATACTTTTTCTGAATCATATATGGAAAATAGACAACTTATTGTAGTAAACGAAGATTCAGAATTTAATAAATTAGAGGATTTAAAAGGCAAAAACCTTGAATTACAAGATAGATCAACAGCAGAGTATGCCTTAGAAGATTCAGAAGAGTTTAAAGAAAGCCTTGGTGAAGTTATAAAAGTTCCTGATAATTTAACGGCTTTAAACGATTTAGAACAGGGCTCAACAGATGCTGTTTTAATGGATGAGGTAGTAGCAAAATATAATATTAATAAAGGTAGAAAATTTAGAGTTTTAGAAGAATCTTTAAAGGACGAAGAATATGCAATTGCTTTTAAATTAGGAAATGAAGAATTAAGGGATAAGGTTAATAAGGCAGTTAAAGAATTAGCTTCAGAAGGAGTTTTAAAAGAGTTATCTATTAAATGGATAGGTGAAGATAAAACTTTAATTAAATAGACAGAAAAAATACAGATATGATTAAAATCATATCTGTAAATATTTTAAATATTAGGTGAAATATGTATATATTAAATATTTTTAAAGAACTTTCTAAAGGGTTTTCAACGACATTTTTAATATTTTTACTAACATTGGTTTTATCAATTCCATTGGGTATGGTAATATATTTTTTAAAACATAATAAAAACAAATTAGTTTCAAGTATTACTAAGATATATATTTCCGTAATGCGAGGAACTCCTTTGATGCTACAACTAATGTTTGTTTTTTATGGTCCTTTTTATATATTTGGTATGAAATCACCAGATAGATTTTTTGCAGTTATAGTAGCCTTTGTCTTAAATTATGCTGCTTATTTTGCAGAGATCTATAGAGGTGGTTTTAAATCAATAGATTCAGGTCAATATGAGGCTGCAAATATTTTAGGATTAAGTAAATGGCAAACATATAAGAATATTGTATTACCACAAGTATTTAAAAATTCCTTACCTGCAATGACCAATGAAATAATAACTTTAGTAAAGGATACTTCCTTAGCTTTTGCTATTTCTGTTACCGAAACATTTACATTGGCTAAATCCATAGCTAATAGAGATTCAAATATGTTAGCTTTTCTAGCAGTAGGTATATTTTATTTTGTTTTTAACTACTTAGTAGAAAAAATTATGAATAAAATAGAAAATAGATATAATTATTATAGGTAGGTATAATATGAAAGTATTAGAAATGAAAAATATTAGAAAGAGTTTTGGTAATGAAAATGTTCTAAAGGATATTTCTTTATCTGTAAAGAAAGGTGAAGTTGTAGCTATTATAGGTTCTTCAGGTTCTGGTAAGTCAACCTTAATTAGATGTGCAGTTAATTTGGAAAAAATAGATTTTGGTGAAATTAAATATGATGATTTAATTTTAGCTGAAACCAAAAACAATGAAGTTATATATGCTAAGGTAGAAAATTATAAACTAATTAATAATAAGTATGGTATGGTTTTTCAGAATTTTAATTTGTTTCCAAATTTAAATGTTTATGAAAATATTTCTCTGGCCTTAAAATTAGTACAAAAAAAAGACCAGGATGAAATTGACACTATAGTTGAAAATTTAATTTCAAAAATGAATTTACAAGGTAAAGAAAAATCATATCCTTATAGTTTGTCAGGAGGACAAAAGCAAAGAGTTTCAATTGCAAGAACCCTTGCAATGAATCCAGAAATTATTTTTTTTGATGAACCGACTTCAGCTTTAGATCCTGAACTAACTCAAGAAGTATTAAAAGTAATTAAAGCTTTAGCAAAGGAAGATACTACTATGGTTATAGTAACCCACGAAATGGAATTTGCAAAAGAAATCGCTGACAGAGTTATATTCATGGATAATGGGTATATTGTTGAGGAAGGAACACCAGAAGAAGTATTGGTTAATCCTTCAAATGAAAGAACAAAAAATTTTTTAAATTTAAAATAGTGAGGTAGTATGAAAGTATATTGTTATCCTAAATGTAGTACATGTAAAAAAGCATTAAAATATTTGGAAAATAATAATTTTAATTTTGAATTATTAGATATTTCTAAAGAACCACCATCCTATATGGAGTTAGAAGAAATAATAAATAAAAGTGGGTTAGATATTAAAAAGTTTTTTAATACAAGTGGAAAACTCTATAGAGAAAAAAACTTAAAAGATAAATTACCTAACATGACACAAGAAGAAAAAATTACTCTTTTATCTTCTAATGGTATGTTAATTAAAAGACCATTATTAATTAATAACGATCTTGTTTTAGTAGGTTTTAAAGAAACAGAATATAATGAATTAAAGAAGTGATATCACTTCTTTTTTTATAGTATAATTAATAATAGAAATTTAATTTTAGGATGAGAATATGATAAATGTTATAGATGCAATAAAAATATTAAAAGATAATATTAAGACACAAACAGAATATTTAGAAGTTAATCTCTTAACTTCTGAAGGGTATGTCTTAGCTGAAGACTTATATTCAAAAATAAATGTTCCAGAATTTCCAAAATCCGCTATGGATGGTTATGCTGTAAATTATAAAGATTTAGAAAATACAAAAAAATTTAAAGTAATAGATGAAATTTATGCTGGCGAGTTTAAAAATATAGAATATAAACCAAATACTGCTATAAGAGTAATGACTGGAAGCTATATCCCAGAAGGATATAATTGTATTGTTAAACAGGAAGATACGGATTATGGAGTAGAATATGTAAATATTCACAGGAAAGAAAAAGAATACTCAAACTATTGTCATATTGGTGAAGACATAAAAAAAGGTGAGCTTATATTAAAAGCTGGTACTATTATAAGCACAATTCATCTAGGTGTTTTTGCTAGTTTAGGTTTAAATAGGATAAAGGTTGTAAAACCCCTTTCCGTTTCCTTAATTTCCACAGGTAGTGAATTACTATATCCTGGAGAAAAACTAGAAAATGGGAAAATATATTGTAGTACTTTATTTACAATAAATTCATATTTGAAAAAATTTAATATTCAAGTAAATAATATTAAAATTGTAGAGGACAATCTTTTTAAAATTGCTGAAAATGTTGAAAAAGCCTCAAAAGAATCAGATATTATAATAACAACTGGGGGAGTGTCAGTAGGTAAATATGATTTAATTCCGGAGTTATATAGTAAAATTTCAAATAATATTTTATTTAAAAAAGTTGCTATGAAACCGGGGACTCCTGTTTCTGCAGCAATAATAAATAATTCTATTATAATGAGTCTTTCAGGAAATCCCTTTGCAGCTTTAGCCAATTTTCAAGTATTATTTTGGCCAATTGCAGCTAAATATTATAATTCTGAGGAATTTAATAATATTGAATATGAAAAAATTGTAAAAAAGGGATATTTAAAACCTAGTAAATTACAAAGATATGTTAGAGCAAGGTACTATAATGAGTTTGTTGAACTTGAAGACATACACTCATCTTCAGTAATTTCCAATTTGCTAAATTGTAATTGTTTAATAGTACAAAAATCAAATACAGAAATAAAAGAAGGAGATAAAGTAAAGGTCATTTACTTACCATAATATGAATATAGGAATAGGAATTTTAGCTGGTGGCAAAAGTTCTCGAATGGGAGAAAATAAATCCCAGTTAATTTATAAGGGAAATACTTTTTTAGAAAATTTAATTCAATTATTTGAAGATTATGATATTATAGTTTCTTCTAATGATTTAAATTTAAAAAAATTAGACAAAATCCAATATATTTCTGATGTATATAAAAATATAGGACCTATTAGTGGGATTTTAGAAATATTAAAGGCTAGTAAACATGAATATAATTTCATAACAGGAGTAGATATGCAAAATATTAACTTGGATTTTGTCAACTATATCAAGTCTTATATTTCTAGTGATTATTATATTTTTTCTATTAAATCAAATAATAATTTACATCCAATTGGAGCAATTTATTCGAAGAAACTAATTCCAATTTTAGAAAATTATATTCATAATGAAAATTATAAATTAAAAGAACTTCTAAAAGAACCTTTTACTAAAATTATAGATTTAAGATATAGTATTTTTAATGATAATATACTGTATAATGTTAATACAAAAGAAGATTATTACAAACTTCTTAGTAGGAATATAATTTCTATATGCGGTAGAAAAAATTCGGGGAAAACTACTTTTATTGGAAAGTTAGTTAGTATATTAAAAGAAAAAGGATATAAAATATGTGTTATAAAACACGACGGCCATGATTTTAATATAGATAATAAAACAGATACTGGAAAGTTCTATAATATTGGTGCTGATAGTGTGGCAATTTTTTCGAATAAAAAGTATATGTTATTGGAAAACAAAAAAATAACTATTGATTTTTTATTAAGCAGATTAGAAGATTTTGATTTAATAGTTATTGAAGGTTTAAAAAATAGTGATTTTGATAAATTTGAAGTAATTAGACAGGAAAATTCTAGAGAAATAATAACGGAAAAACCACTAAAAGGGATTATTACCGATATTGTAGATTTTTCAGAGGAATTTGAAAATATATTTGATTTATCTAATGTAGAAAAATTTGCAGAATTTGTTATAAAACACTATATTTATCCTAAACAATTAGTTTAGGATAATTTTATTTGATATAATTTAATTGGTGATTAAATGGACAGATTTTTTGAAATATTGAAGGAAGAAAATCCACAATTGATTCTTAATATATATGACTCTTTAGAAAATTTAGAAAAGTGTTTTAATATGGCTCAAACCTATGATTTAGACTTAAAAAATCATAGGGAGATTAAAGAGTTCTACGATAATATTGTTAAAATTAAATCTTTAATACCTGTTGAAGGAATACAACTTTCACTGGAAATATTGTCTAATGAAAAAGTGTTTTCTAAATCTGTAAATTTACTCCATGATTTTTCCTATACTAAACCAAAATCCTATTCGATTTATAGGGGGAAAAATATTGAAGTATCATCTTTTAAAGAATTATACGAGCAAATATTATTTTATCTATATAAAATAGATAAAGAAAAATTACATTCACTAATAAACAAAACTAAATTTAATGGTAGAACTAGACCATACTTTGATAAAGATTCTAAAAAAATGATTAATCCTATACGGATTTCTCAAAACTTATATGCGGAAACTCATTTTAGTTCAAATAAATTTAGAGATATGTTAATTAAAATTTTCAATTTATATAATATAGATATTAACAATTTAAGAATATATATTAAACAAGATAAAAAAGAAAAATATGGTTATTACAAATAGGGGGATTATGAAATTTTTACACAGTGGAGACTTTCATATTGCTTCTAGTTTTGAACACTCTTCCTTTCCTAAAGAGCTAGCAATTGAAAGAAGAAATGATATATGGAGAAGCATCGATAGTTTAATAGATATAGTCAAGAAGAAAGAAGTTGACATTTTATTGCTTTCAGGAGATTTATATAATGAGGAATATGTAACTTTGTCTGATTTAAAAAGATTAAGCGACCTTTTCAGAAAAATACCCTTTACAAATGTATTTATAATCTTCGGAAATCATGATCCATATAGAAATAAATCAAAATGGAAGTTAATAGATTTACCTAGTAATGTATATTTATTTAAAGAAGACAAAATAACTAAATATGAATTTGAAGAATATGATGTTTATGGAATAAGTTATATTGACAATATTCTAAATAAGGATAATATTTTTGAAAATATTTCTTTAAATAAATCTAAAAGAAATTATTTTTTAATTCATACAGATATAATTAATACAAATTTTAAATATCAACCAATTGATATGAATGAATTACAGAAAATAGGATTTGATTATATTGCCTTAGGTCATTTACATAAGCCAAGTGCAATTGCAGAAAATATAATATATCCTGGTTCAATAGAGCCTTTAAGTTTTAAAGAACAAGGTTTACATGGTGCTGTTTTAGGAGAATTTAAAGACCGAGAACTAGCAATAGAATTTTTAGATGTCTCTCAATCAGTTTTTACTGAAGTTGAATATGAAATAGATGGAAATTTTAATTTTTATGAATTAAAGGATTTACTTTTAAATGATTGGATTTATTCAGACAAAAAAAATTATATTAGAATAAATTTAACGGGAAATTTACCAGAAGAATATGAAATAGATAAAGAAGCTATTGAAAATGAACTTAAAAACTATGTAACATATTTAGAAATCAATAATAAATTAGACTATAATTTAGACCTAGAAAAACTTCGAAAATTAAATAAAAATAATATTATAGGGGTATTTTTAAAGAATATGTCAGAATATGATATGAATAACCCTGTAAACTCTGAAGCTTTAAAACTAGGTTTGAAAGCAATTTTAAAGGAAAATAAATGAAGTTAATTGAATTAAATATCATGAATTTTGGACAGTTTAAAAACAAGAATATTTTACTAGAAGATAATTTTACATTAATACAGGGTAGAAACGAATCTGGTAAAACAACTGTAGTAAAATTTATTGAAGGCATGTTTTATGGATTTGTAAAACCACATTTAAAATCCTTAAGATTTTCAGAAGATTATTATAAATATAAACCTTGGACAAGTGACAAATATGAGGGGAGTATTGTATTTATTTATAATTTAAATAAATATAGATTATATAGAGATTTTGCAAATAAAACATACAAAATTTTTGATGAAATAACTGGAATAGATGTTTCAAAGGATTTTGAAGAATACGAGGAAAGTAATTTAAGTTTTCCTGGAGAATACTTTTTCAAATGTAGTAGCGATGTTTTTATAAACACTATTTTAGTAGGACAAGATAATATAGAAATTTCTACTAATTCAACAAAGTATATTTCAGAAAAAATAGCCGATGGCTTAAGTGAAAATAATGAAGTATTCTCTGTAATAGAAGGTTTGAATAAATTAAACACAATTAAGAATAATATTGGAACTGAAAAATCCTTAAAGAAACCCTATGGAATACTTAAAAACAAGGAAATAGAATTAAACAAAGAAATATCAAATATAAAAAACTTAAAAAATCAGTACGATGATTATCTTTTTGAATTAGATAAAAAAGTTAAGGACTTTAAAAAGTTAAGAAGTAATATTGATTTATATTATAAATTTGAAGAATATAAAGAACAACAAAAAATAATAAAAATAATAAAACAAAAAGAAAATCTAGAAAAAGAAATTTTTGACTTAAGAAAACAATTAGAGGAATATAGTAAATTAAAGGAACTTGCAAATGAAGATATAAAAAAATCCGAAGAAATTTTGGAAGAAATTAAATATATTCAGCGTGAATTCAATGAGTTATCAAAAAACAAAAAATATATTTATAGTGAATATAAAGAAATTGAGAATAAAGTAAAATATGAAGATAAAAAAACTTTTTACAAAAAAGAGTTAACTAAATTATCAAAAAACAAAAAAACAATTTTTTCACTTATTCTAAGTACAGGAATATTTTCAATTTTAACTTTATTATTTTTATTTGTTTCAAATTTTTCAAATATATTAGTTTTTATATTACTATTTTTTGTAACAATTTTTGGTGTGTCAATTAGTTTAATAATATTTTTAAATAATAAGGAAACAAACATTGTTGAAGAAATAAATAATAATTTCAATGAAAATTTAAATAAAAAGAGTATATTAAGTTCAGGGGTTTTAAATATTGATAAAACTATTTACGAAAAATATGAAAAAACAAAAAAAGAATTAGATGAAAAAGATAGGGATATAGAAATTCTTTTAAATGATGAGGACTTTAAAAATGAAGAGTTAAAAGAAATTTCTATGAAAATAAGAAATGAAACTGGATTTGATTTAAATAATCATTTAAAGAATAAAGAAATCTTTACAGAGTTGGAAAGAGAATTAAATGAAAAGCTTAAGGAATTAAAGACAATTAATAGTAGTTATAGTAGTAAAAGTCTTGATAATAATCTTATAGAATATGAAAAAGAATTTGAAGATATTAAATATTTTAATTTAAATGATGCAAAAACTAAATCAGATTTTTTAATTAGTGAAATAGCATCCCTTGAAGAGAAGAAAAATTTTCTTGAAGGGGATGTGAAAAAATTACCAGAATTAATTGAAGAGTTAGGTCAAACTGAAAGTGAAATAGAACAAGTAAATAATTATATTAGTTCTTTAAATATTGCGATTAATGAAATAGAAAAAGCTCATAATGAAATTAAGACAAACTATCTTCCAAGAATGGCAAGTTTCTTAAAAAAATATTTTGACCTAATATCTAATTACAATATGACTATTAAAATTGATGAGGATTTAAATATAAATTTTAACAATAGCAAATTAGGAGAATATAAAGACATTGGTTCTTTAAGTAGAGGTACAATGGATCAATTATATTTAGGACTAAGAATTGCTTTGGCTAATGAAATTTTCAATGAGGATGAGTTATTGATTTTTGATGATGCCTTTAATAATTTTGATGATTATAGATTATCAAAAACTTTGGATTATTTGAAAAATATTAGCAAAAATAGACAAATTATTATTTTTACTTGTCAAGAAAGAGAAAAGAACTTAATAAATAATCTTTTAAAAAAAGAAGTTATTTATTTATAGGAGAAATATGATATATAGCATTTCAGACTTACATTTAGATTACACCGGTAATAAAACTATGGAATTATTTGGTGAAAATTGGGAAAATTATGAAAATAGAATATTTAACAATTGGAAAAATATAGTTAATAATGATGATATAGTTTTAGTAGCAGGAGATATTTCTTGGGCAATGACTGTTAAGGAAGCTTATAATGATTTAATTAGAATTGAAAGACTTCCAGGTAAAAAGGTTTTAATAAAGGGAAATCACGATTATTGGTGGAGCTCTTTAAAAAAGATTAATGATTTGAATTTAAGTAGTATGTTTTTTTTACAGAACAATTCTTTTGACTTTAATGAAATTTCCATTGTTGGTACTAGAGGATGGGAAGATTGTAATGAAGATTCAGATGAATATAAAATATTTAAAAGAGAATTACTGCGATTAGAAATGAGTATAAAAACGGCAAAATCAACTAATAAAAAAATTGCAATATTACATTATCCACCTTTTGATAGGAATGGTGTTCCAAATGAATTTCATTTTATATTAAAAAAATACAATGTTGAAATTTGTACCTATGGCCATTTGCACGGTCCTGGACTAAGTAATATAATTGAAGGTACAATAGATGGAATAAAATATTTTTGCACTTCTAGTGACTATTTGAATTTTATTCCTAAATTAATATATTAATATGATTTATAGTTAATATTTAAAACTTAATAAGGAGAATGAGAATATGAAAGTAATCTATACAAAAAATTATGAAGAATTAAGTAAAAAAGCATGTGAGTTAGTAGTAGAACAAATTAATGAGAAAAAAAATTCAGTACTTGGTTTAGCAACAGGTTCAACTCCGTTAGGTCTGTATGAGGAATTAATAAAAGAACATGAAAAGGGATTAGATTTTTCTGAAATAGTAACCTATAATTTAGATGAATATATTGGCTTAAGCAAAGACAACGATCAGTCTTACAATTATTTTATGAATGAACATCTATTTAAACATGTAAATATAAATATGAACAATATTAATATTCCTAGTGGAACAAACGAGCCTGAAGAAGAAATTGTTGATTATGAGAATAAATTAAGAAAAATAGGTGGGGTTGATTTACAAATTCTTGGCTTAGGTTCAAATGGTCATATTGCTTTTAATGAGCCAAGTGAAGAATTAAATGCGAAAACAAGTATAGTAAATTTAACAGAAAGTACTATTAAGGCAAATTCTAGATTTTTTGAAAAGGAATCAGATGTTCCAACTAAAGCTATTTCTATGGGAATGGGGACAATTTTCACCGCTAAAAAAATCATTATATTAATTAGTGGTAAAAACAAGGAAGAAGCAACAGAATATCTGCTAAATAGTAATAAAATAAGCACTAATTGGCCTGTTTCCTTATTACAATTACATCAAGATACAACTGTGATAATAGATGAAAGTTCTGTTGAGGTAAAATAGTGGAAAGGGAATTAGAGTTTAAATTATTAGGACTTAACTTTAATTACTATGAAAAATTATTGCAAAATAAAGGTGCAACTTTAATAGCTCATGAATTTCAAACTAATACCGTTATTGATTCAACAATTTTCCCCTTAATAGATACGGATTGTTATTTAAGAATAAGGGAGATTAAAAATTTATTGGACAATTCTAAAAAAAAGGAATTAACCTTTAAGAAAAAAGTTAATAATGAGTATGCTAGAGAGAATTTAGAATATACTATAGAATTTGACAATAAGAAGAATTTAATAAAAATATTGGAAAATTTAAAACTTGACAAATATATTGTTGGAACAAAGGAAAGAACTTCCTATAGGTATAAAAACTTGAGAATAGATTTCGATAAATGGGATAAGGATACATATCCTTTCCCATATATTGAAGTTGAAGCAAGTACAAATGAGGAACTGTATGAGTTATTAGATGAATTAAATATTAGTAAAGAGCATATTTCTCTTAAATCTATAACTCAATTACAAAACGAATTAAGAAGATAGCTATATGCTCTCTTTTTTTTATTTTATTACTTTGCTATAATAAATATAATTGACATAAGGTAGGAGATGCAATGAGAGAGTTTTCAAAAAATTTAAAAAGGGTTGTAATAAAAGTTGGATCATCTTCAATTACTCATGAAAACGGTGATATTAACTTAAGAAAGATATTTGATTTATGTTGGCAATTAAGTGATGCTAAAAATCATGGATACGAAGTTGTCTTAGTTTCTTCAGGTGCAATAGCAGCAGGTTCTAAAAGATTAAATTTAAAAAATCGTCCTAATACAACGGCGTTGAAACAAGCTTCATCAGCAGTTGGACAAGTAGCACTAATGAACACCTATAATCGTATTCTAGGCGAGTTTAGCTATCATGGTGCACAAATTTTGCTAACTAAACATATCGAAACAGATGAATTAATGCTTACTAATGCAAAAAATGCATTTGATGAATTGTTTGGCTTAAATGTAATTCCAATAGTAAACGAAAATGATACTATTTCAACATTTGAAATCAAATTTGGAGATAATGATACTTTGTCAGCAATAGTATCTAGAATAATAGATGCAGATTTACTAGTTCTATTATCTGATATAGATGGACTATACACCTGTGATCCTAGAGAAAATAGAGACGCAAAATTAATTAAAAATGTAAATTCTATTACTGAAGAGATAAAAGGTTGTGCCCAAGGTACAAATTCTAAAGTTGGTACAGGTGGAATGGTAACCAAAATTAGTGCTGCAAGTTTATGTATGGAAAAAGGTATAGATGTTGTATTGGCAAATGGTAAAGATATGAAAATTATTAAGGATATTCTTGAAGGTGAAGAAATAGGAACTTATTTTAGGAGTAAAAAAAATGATTAATGAAATTGGTAGAAAATCAAAGGAAGCTTCTTTTGATTTGAGCTTATTATCGACAATTGATAAAAATAATATTTTAAATAAAATTTCCGATAATTTGATAAAATTTGAAGAAGATATTATTAATGCAAATAAAATAGATATAGAAAATGGAAGAAAAAATGGATTAAGTGAAGGATTAATAGACAGACTTTTACTTAATAAAGAACGTATTTTAGGTATGGTTGACTCTGCAAATAAAGTAAGAGATTTAAAAGATCCTATAGGGTCTATTGACCATATGGAAGTATTGCCTAATGGTCTACAAATTGGAAAAAAAAGAATTCCTATGGGTGTAATAGGCATTATTTACGAATCAAGACCAAATGTAACATTAGAATGTAGTATTTTGTGTTTAAAATCATCAAATAGTTTAATTCTTAGAGGCGGTAAGGAAGCTATTGAATCAAATAAAGCTATAGTAAAAATTATTAGGGAATCCATTAAAGAATTAGGTTTTAATGAAAATTTCGTTCAATTAATTGAAGACACAACAAGAGAAAGTGCCAATGCATTGATGAAGTTAGACAAGTATGTAGATTTATTAATACCTAGAGGAAGTGCAGGGTTAATTAAATCCGTAGTACAAAATTCCACAGTCCCAGTTTTAAAAACAGGAGATGGAAACTGTCATGTATATGTAGATGAATATGCTGATATTGACATGGCAATAGATATTATTGAAAATGCTAAAACTCAAAGAATAAGTGTTTGTAATGCTATGGAATCACTTCTTGTTCATAAAAATGTAGCTGATGATTTTTATTCTAAATTAAAAAAGCTTATTGATAACTATAATATAACGGTATATGGAGATGAAATATCTAAAATTAAACTAGGTCATATTAAAGATGCTACTGATGAAGAATATGCAAGGGAATATTTGGACTATGCATTTTCAATGAGAGTAGTAGATTCAATAGATGAAGCAATTTTACACATCCGCAAATTTAGTACAAATCATTCTGAAGTTATAGTAACAAAAGATTATGACAACAGTAATAAATTCCTAAATTTAGTTGATAGTGCATGTGTCTATGTAAATGCTTCCAGTAGATTTACTGATGGCTTTGAATTTGGCTTAGGAGCTGAAATGGGGATTTCAACACAAAAATTACATGCAAGAGGACCTGTTGGTCTTGAAGAATTAACATCAGAAAAATACATTATTTTAGGAAATGGGCAAGTTAGATAAAATTTTTATCTAAATATTAGGAGAAGTGAATGTATAAATTATTAGCATTAGATTTGGACGGCACAACCTTAACAAGTAAACACATAATTGATTTTGAAACAGAAAAGCATATAAAACATTTAATTAATAAAGGAGTAAAAGTTACCATTATATCCGGTAGAGAACCTAAATCCATAGTTTCTTTATCGGATCAAATCGGATTAAATGGATTAGTCGGCTCAATGAATGGAGCTATTATTACTACTTCAGATGGTGTTGACCATATTATGAATTTAACATTACCTGAAGAACAGGTAAAATATTCAATTGATTTATCGAAGAGAATGAACTTTAATTCAATACTTTTTGTAGAAAATGATTCTTTTATTGCATCTAAGAAAAATGAATTTGGAAAAATTATAGATAAATTTACAGATTATCCAGCTATAGAAGTAGGGGATTTAGATAAGTTCTTAAAAGAAAATAATTTGTACAGTAAGGTAAATAAAGTAGCAATAACAGATGAGTATGAAAATTTATTAAAATTCAAATCCGTTTATGAAAAAAACAATAACTCTTCAAAATTATTTTTTTCCCTACCATTTTTCCTAGAAATTAATCGTAATGATATTTCAAAAGGTAGAGCTTTAGAATATATTGCAAATTCTTATAATATAAACAGAGAAGAAATAATTGCAATAGGTGATGGCGAAAATGATATAGAGATGATACAATATGCAGGAAAGGGTGTAGCTATGAAAAATGCTATGTCCGGTTTAAAGGAAATCGCCGACGAAATTACTGACTCAAATGATAACCAAGGAGTAGTAAGTATTATAAAAAAATACTTTTTATAATTTGACATATTTTTTTATAAATGTTATTGTATTTAGGGAAAAAAATTAAAAAAGAATTATTTAAATGTCTGAGGAGGAAAATAATGCTTAAGGGTAGGAATTTAATTGAAATTAATGATTTTACAAATTCTGAGATTATGGATATTATGTTATTAGCTCAAGACATTATAAAGAGTCCTGAGAATTTTTCTAATTTATGTAATGGAAAAATTCTAGGGACTCTTTTTTTTGAGCCATCAACAAGAACAAGATTAAGTTTTGAATCTGCAATACACAGATTAGGAGGAGATTGTATAGGTTTTTCTGAAAGTCAATCATCTTCTACAGCAAAAGGTGAGAGTTTAGCAGATACTATAAGAACAGTTGGTAATTATGTAGATATAATTGCCATGAGGCATCCTAAGGAAGGTTCATCTACATTAGCGAAGGATTACACATCCGTACCTTTAATTAACGCTGGAGATGGAGGACATCAACATCCAACACAAACCTTAACAGATATGTTAACAATTTTAGAAAGTAAAAAAACTTTTGAAAATCTAACAATTGGTTTATGTGGTGATTTAATGTTTGGTAGAACGGTACACTCTTTAGTGAAAGCTATGTCACAGCATAAAGGAAATAAATTTGTATTTATTTCTCCTGAAGAGTTAAAGATCCCTGAATATATTAAAATAAATTTACAAAAAAATAATATTGAATATATTGAAGAAGAAAGACTAGGCAATATTATACAAGAATTAGATATTTTATATATGACAAGAGTTCAAAAAGAAAGATTTTTTAATGAAGAGGATTATATAAGATTAAAGGACAGCTATATTTTAGATAATAAAAAATTAAGGAAAGCAAAAGAGGATTTAGCTATACTACATCCACTACCAAGAGTTAATGAAATAAGCGTAGAAGTCGATTCTGATAAGAGGGCATTATATTTTGATCAAGTTAAATATGGTGTAATTGTAAGAATGGCTCTTATTCTAAAATTACTAGGGGTGAAATAATGTTAAATATTAATAGTATAAATAAAGGAATTGTAATTGATCATATAAAACCTGGTCACGGACATCTTATTTTTGAAATGTTAGGCTTAGATAAGGCAGATTACTCTGTTGCCTTAATAATGAATGCTTCTTCAAAAAAATTCGGTAGAAAAGATATGATTAAAATCGAAAATGTTATAGACATAGATTTAACAGCTCTTGCTATTATTGACCTAGACTTAACGGTAAATATTATTGAAGATCAAAAAATAGTTGAAAAAATAAATATGACTCTTCCAGAATATATTGAAAATGTTATAAAATGTAAGAATCCTAGATGTATTTCCACTAGTGAAAGAAATATTGTTCACAAATTTACCTTAGTTGATAGGGAAAACTCACTATATAAATGTGAATATTGTGATCAAATATATGATATGGAGGCATAAAATGATAATTGATAAATTATATGATTCAGTAAAGAACAAAGGATTTGTTTGTGTAGGACTTGATACTAGTTTAGATTATATACCTGAGAATATAAAAAATAAATCAAGTAATATTTCTGATGTGGTATTTGAATTTAACAAACAAATAATAGATTGCACAAATGATATAACTGGTATATATAAAGTTCAAATAGCTTACTATGAAGCTATGGGATTAGAAGGATTAAAGGCTTATTCAAAAACTTTAAAATATTTAAAAGAAAAAAACGCATTATCTATAGGTGATATTAAAAGGGGAGACATCGCTGCTACAGCTAAAGAATATGCAAAAGCTCATTTTAGTGGTGATTTTGAAGTGGATTTTATAACACTAAATCCTTACATGGGTTATGATAGTATTACACCATATTTTGATTATTTTAAATCTGGAGAAAAAGGAGCTTTTGTTCTTTTAAGAACATCAAATCCTGGTGCAAAAGATATTGAATATCTAGAATATAATAATGAACCTTTATATTATGAAATTGGTGAAAATATATATAAAATGGCTGATGAGTTTATTGGAGAATGTGGTTATAGCTCCTTGGGTTTTGTCGTAGGTGGAACATATAGTGAAGAAGCTACAGAAATTAGAGAAAGATTTAAAAAATCATTTTTCTTAATTCCTGGATATGGTGCACAAGGTGGTAAAGCAGAAGATATAAGATTATATTTAGATAACTTTAATGGAGGTGTAGTTAATTCTTCAAGGGGAATAATTACTGCTTATAAAAAACACGAAGATGGAGAAGAAAAATTCCAAGAATATACTAGACAAGCAGTAGAAATTATGAGGAATGACATTTATGGAAAAAAATAACTATATTAGCGGGAAAATATTAAAAAACGAACAAATAGATGAAGATATATTTTTAATTGAAATAGAAGGGGATTTTAAGGGGAAGCCTGGTCAATTTTATATGATTAGAGCATGGGATGAATATCCTTTACTACCTAGACCTTTAAGTATATTTGATTTAAATGAAAATAAAATATCTTTTCTATATCAAGTAGTTGGTAAAGGGACTGGAATATTATCAAATCTTAAAAAAGGTGCTGAAGTTGAAATACTAGGACCTTTAGGTAATGGGTTTCCAATTGTTAAAGATAAAAAAGTAGCTTTGGTGTCTGGAGGTATAGGACTTGCTCCTATGAAATATCTTGCAAGAACATTAGATTGTAAAGTAGATTTATTTGCAGGATTTAGAAGCTCAAGTTATTTAATGGATGAAATGAGTAAGTTTGTAGATAATATTATTGTTACAACAAATGACGGAAATGAAGGTAAAAAAGGTTTTGTAACTGATTATATTGAAGATAAATATGATGTAGTTTATGCTTGTGGACCAAATCCTATGATGAATTCTTTAAAAAAATTAAATTTAGATGCTAAATCATATTACTCTTTAGAGGCTCATATGGCTTGTGGAATAGGAGCTTGTTTAGGATGTGCAATAAATACTACAGAGGGAATTAAAAGAGTTTGTCATGAAGGGCCGGTTTTTGATGGTAATGAGGTGATTTTTGATGTTGAAAGTTAATATTTGTGGAGTAGAATTTAATAACCCAGTAATAGCAGCCTCAGGAACTTTTGGATTTGGTAGGGAATTTGAACCTTATGTAGATTTAAATAAAATTGGAGGTATTTCAACTAAAGGCCTAACATACTATAAAAAAGACGGAAATGAAGGAAGAAGAATTCATGAAACAGCATCTGGTATCATGAATAGCATAGGATTACAAAATCCTTCAGTATCTGAATTTATAAAAAACGATTTGGATTTTATGAAACAATTTGATGCAAAAATTATTGCTAATATTGGTGGTTCTCAAGTAGAAGACTATTTAAAAAGTATTGAATTAATAGAACAGACCGATATAGAAATTATTGAATTAAATATTTCATGCCCAAATGTAAAAGAGGGTGGAATGGCCTTTGGAATTAAATGCGATACGGCTTATGATATTGTAAAAAAAGTTAGAGAAAAAACTAATAAGGTTTTAATGGTAAAATTATCTCCAAATGCAGAAAATATTAAAGAAATGGCTATTTCTTGTGTTGAAGCTGGTGCCGATAGCTTGTCATTGGTAAATACATTTAACGCATTAGCTATTGATATATATAAAAGAAAACCAATATTTAAAAATATTACTGCTGGATTATCAGGACCTGCAATTAAACCAATTGCATTAAGAATGGTAAAAGAAGTACATGATGTTGTTGATGTTCCAATAGTAGGAATGGGTGGCATAATGAATTGGCAAGATGCTATTGAGTTTATTATGGCTGGTTCTACAGCTATACAAGTTGGTACAGCTAATTTCATAAAACCAAATGTTATGGAAGATATTATAGATGGTATTGAAAGATTTATGATAAAAGAAAATATTAAAGACTTAAAGGAAATTACGGGAATAATTTAGGAGGACAATATGGAAAATAGAATTATAGAACTTTTAAAGGAAAGTGATGCTTTATTAACAGGACATTTTTTACTTTCATCTGGTAAACATAGTGATAAATATGTACAATGTGCTAAATTATTACAATACCCAGATAAAGCTGAAGAAGTTTGTAAAGTTTTGAAGGAAAAATTAAAAGATGAAAAAATCGACATAGTTGTAGGTCCAGCAATGGGTGGTATTATAATTGCCTATGAACTAGGTAGAGCCTTAGGGGTACCTGCTATTTTTACAGAACGAGAAAATAATGAAATGACTTTACGTAGAGGATTTGAAATTAAGGAAGGTCAAAATGTACTTATTGTAGAGGATGTAGTTACTACAGGTAAAAGTTCTTTAGAAACTATAAAAGTTATAGAGGAAAATGGCGGAAATGTAGTAGGTATTGCATCTTTAGTTGATAGAACAGGCGGAAAAGATATAGGTACAAAATTATTTTCTGCAGTAGCTTTAGATATTAATACTTATGAAAAAGATAATTGCCCATTATGTGAGAAAAATATTGAATTAGTAAAACCAGGTAGTAGAAAAAAATTCTAATTTAAAATATAATAAAGAATAGACATAATTGAATATGTCTATTTTTTATTATTCAAAATAAATTAACAAAGTATGATATTAATTCATTATATGACTAAATATTATACCTTGCACGAGTATTTCATTCTTTATATGTTATAATAATTTAGGGGATTATATGGGTAAATTAAAATCAGCTAAGAAAGCTAATAAAAAAAAATTAAAGATAAATATTTTATCTATAATATTTGTTTTTATTATACTAGTAGTTGTTAGAAATTTTTATATTAAATTTATAAAAAACAATACTATTATTTTAAAATCTCCAGTGATTTATGAAGAGAAAATCAATACAAATGCAATAGTTCTAAGAGATGAGCACGTATATGCATATGATGAGAATTTAAATTTAGGAGCAAAAAGTACTTCGAGAATATCTGTTAATACTTCTTTAGGTTCTATAAATGATTTTGCTAACAAATATGGTCTAAATACAAATATTGTTAATGATAAGTTAGAAAAATTAAAAAAAGAAGATAAATCTGATGAACTGCTTCCTGTTGAAGATATAATAGATAGTTTAAATGATTATAACTATGAAAAAATTGGTAATTTACCAGTTGATACATATCAAAATCATGAAGTTGAATATAAAAAATATTTAGAAAGTCAAAATAATATATACAAATCTATTCTTGAATCTAATGGGAAGAAAATTAAAGCAAAAAATCCAGGAGTTATTTTTACTGAAGTAGATGGATATGAAGACATATATAATATTTATAGAATGGATTTAAACTTATTGGATTTTAATATAAAAAATTTAAATTCTGGTAAAGAGTCCCATAAAAAAGGATTGAAAATAGTTAACAATAATTATTTTGGTTTGGTTTTTACTATAAATGCTAAAGATATAAAGAAAACTTATGAAATTGGTGGAGAAATTACCATTAAAATCAATGATGATTATATTACTGGAACTATACAAGATATTGATTTAAAAAATAAGATTTTTACAATAGCAGCATACTTTGATACAAGTTTCGATTCATTAAATGAAGACAGATTTTATAATATTGACATTATAAATTTTTCTACAAAATCATATGAAATACCAGAAAAATCTTTAATAACTAATAAGGATTTAGTAGGTGTTTATATAAGAAAACCTAGTGGAGTTGTTTCGTTTAAACCTGTAGAAGTAATTACAATCAAGGATAAAAAAGCAATTATAAATTATGGTAATGAGGGATTGATTAAGATTGATGGTGAGGAAATGGAAACTGTTAGTTCTTATGATGCAATAATTAAAAATCCAACAAAAGTAAAATTAGGTGAATTATTAGAATAGGTGATAAAATGAGTATAAGTACTAATTTAGATGAAATACAAAATAATATTAAAAATATAAAAGACGAACTTTCAATTAATAGGGATATTACTTTAATTGCAGTTTCAAAAACTGTAGACTCTCAAAGAGTATTAGAAGCCTACAATCATGGTCAAAAAGAATTTGGAGAAAACAAAGTACAGGAATTAGTTAAGAAATATGAAGAAATAAATAATTCTGATGTTATTTTTCATATGATTGGTCATTTACAAACAAATAAGGTAAAATATTTAGTTAATAAGGTAAAATTAATTCAATCTTTAGATAGGTTATCCTTACTAAAGGAATTAGAAAAAAGAGGAAAAAACAACAATTATATATTTAATTGTTTAATTGAATTAAACTTAGCAAAAGAAGAAAGTAAAACCGGCTTACATGAGGAAGATTTATTGGAGCTAATTGAAAAAATTGAAGAATGTGAGTTTGTTAAAGTTAAAGGTTTAATGACAGTGGCTCCTTACTATGAAGACTTAGAAAAAGTACGAGTTTACTTTAGAAAACTTAAAAATATATATGATGATTTAGCTAATAAAAACTTTAAAAATATTAATATGGAATACTTATCTATGGGAATGAGTCATGATTATAAAGTAGCAATAGAAGAAGGCTCTAACATGATTCGAGTAGGTACTAGTATTTTTGGTGAAAGAAATTATAATTAATGGAGGAAAACTATGGGCGTTTTTGATAAATTTAAAAATTTAATTGGTTTAGATGAAGATTATGATGATGATTATTATGAGGACGATTATTATGAAGATGATTATTACGATGATAGTCCTTCTGTAAACGAAAGTAGTAATTCTAATGATTATTATAATGAAAAAGACAATGATGTATATAATAATAAATTCAAAAAGAGCAATGTTGTAAGTATTAAGGACAATTATGTATCAGATAGAGTAAAAATTCTTATTCACGAACCTATAAAATATGATGATGCTCCATTGATTCTAGATGATATTATATCTAAGAACATAGTAGTTCTAAATTTAGAAATGTTAGATGTTGATATTAAGAGAAAAACCTTCGACTTTGTAAGTGGTGGAATTTATGCTATAAGTGGTAAAATGCAAAAAGTAACTAAAGATATTTTTGTAATCGCACCAAAGGAACTTGAAATTGATGGTAAAATTAAAGACCAAATACAAAGCAAAGGGTTTTATCAATTATAATTGATAGCCATGAACATAGAATATTCGAAAATATTAAATCATATACAGGATATAGAAACGAAACAGACTATCAAGAAATTTATTGATAGTCTATTTGTAGTAGAGAGAAGTGGTGGAACCTATTGCTCCGACTTTCTAACGCCTAATGAAATAGATTATTGCATAAAAAGTATTAATACTTTTTCCAGCTTTGATTATAAAATTATACCTAATAGTGATAAATGTGAAAGGAATTGTATTTTAATTAGCCCTTATGTATCTTCATTAGATATATATGACTATATTAATATAATCAGTACTGACAAAATAGATAATATTAATCATAGGGATGTACTAGGCTCACTTTTAGCACTGGGAATAAATAGAAGTAAAGTTGGAGATATTCTATTTACAGATAAAAAAATCACTATTATCTTAAGGACTTCCTTGTCTAATTATGTTCTACAGAATCTATTATCAATTTCAAAGTATAAGGTAAGTTTTTCTTTGGACAATAATTTTTCTTTTGATGATCTAATAGAAAATACTAAAAAATATTTTGCAATTGTTTCATCTCTTAGATTAGATTTAATTATTTCTGAAATTATAAATTATCCACGAAATAAAACTAGTAGTTTATTAAATTCTGGAAAAATTAAGGTAAACTATGAAGAAATAAAGAAATCTCATTATGAATTAAAAGAGGGAGATATTATTTCAGTTAAAGGATTTGGAAGATTTAAATTTTTAAATATTCTAGGAGTTACTAAAAAAAACAAATATAAGATAGAGTATATAAAATATGAGTAGGAGAATTATGTTACCAGGAATTGTAATAGTACTTGCTTTAATAATAGATCAATTTACTAAATTTAAAGCATTAAATTTGAAAAATAATTCAATTGATTTAATTGGAAAGAAAATTCAATTAGTTTATGTAGAAAATAGAGGGGCAGCCTTTGGATTTTTCCAAAATAAAAAATTTATATTATTATTTGCAACGATAATAATTATTTTATTATTAGTAATAACATTAATAAAAAATTATAGTAAATTCAGTTTACTTTCTATAATTAGTTTATCATTAATAATTGGTGGAGCTATTGGAAATTTAATAGATAGATTCTTTAGAGGATATGTTGTTGATTTTATATCCTATACTTTTTTTAACGGCTATGAATTTCCAGTATTCAATTTTGCAGATATTTTTGTTGTATCAGGATGTATATTATTAATTATTGCTATTATTTTTACAAAGGATTTTGAGGGAGTATAGATGGTTAATTTAGGTAACAGCTGGGATTTATTATTAAAAGACGAATTTAATAAGGAATATTATTTAAATCTTAGAGAAATATTAAAAAAAGAATATATGAACTTTAAAATTTATCCTTCTATGGATTTAATTTTTGATGCTTTAAAAAAGGTTGACTATAATGATGTAAAAGTTGTAATCTTAGGGCAAGATCCTTACCATGGTCCAAATCAGGCCCATGGTCATAGTTTTTCTGTTTTACCCGGTGTTAGAAAGCCACCTTCAGTTCAAAATATATTTGTAGAATTAAAAGATGATTTAGGATGCTATATTCCAAATAATGGTTACCTTATGAAATGGGTTAATCAAGGTGTATTATTGCTTAATACCTCTTTAACTGTTAGAGCTGGTTCAGCTAATTCCCATAAGGATTTAGGCTGGCAAATTTTAACTGATAGAATAATAGAAATTCTTGGAGAAAGAGAAAAACCTATAGTTTTTATTCTTTGGGGAAGAAATGCAATTAATAAAGAAAAACTTATTAAAAATCCAAATCATTTAATTGTAAAATCGGTTCATCCTTCACCGCTATCAGCATATAGAGGATTTTTTGGAAGCAAACCATTTTCTAAATGTAATAATTTTTTAATGAAAAATAATTTAAAACCGATAGACTGGCAGATAGAAAATATATGAATGAATTTAAAATTGAAGTAGATTCTTTTGACGAAACAAGAATAGATAAATATTTAACTGACTATTTACAAGAATATTCTAGAAGTTTTATAAAAAATTTGTTTTCAAATAATTCTGTTTATTTAAATAATAAAATTGTAAAACCCAGTGCTAAGGTTAAATACGGAGATTCTATACTTGTTTATATTCCAGAAAAAAAAGATATTAGTATTAAACCACAAAATATATTATTAGAAGTAGTGTACGAAGATGAGTATTTAGCTATTATAAACAAACCAGCAAACATGGTTGTTCATCCAACTGAATCAATTACAGAAGATACCTTAGTTAACGCCATTATGTATAGGTTTAAAGATTTATCGGACTTGGATTTACCTTTTAGACCTGGTATTGTTCATAGACTAGATAAGGATACTACCGGACTTATTATAATTGCTAAAAATAATAATATACATTTACTTTTACAAAAAATGTTTAAAGAAAGAAGTGTAAAAAAACTTACTTAGCCATTGTTCATGGCAAAATCCAAGACCAAATAGTTGTAGACTTACCTATAGGTAGACATATAAAAGATAGGAAAAAAATGTCAGTTAGAAAGGATATAGGAAAAGAAGCAATTACTAGAATTTATCCAATATTATATAATGAAAATTACAGCTTACTTAAAATTAATATAGACACTGGTAGGACTCACCAAATTAGAGTTCATCTTAAATATATAAATCATTGTATTGTTGGGGATAAAATCTATGGACAAAAAAATGAAAAAGTAAATTTTAAAAGTCAATTATTACATGCATATAAATTAGAATTCAAACATCCCATAACAGGAAAAGATATAATAATTTCTGCAGAACCAAATAATGTATTTAAATCTGCAGTAAAAAAATTATTTTAATTTATAATTTCAAAAGTCTTATATGGCTAATAGGTGGACTCTAAATTTAGAGAAGAACACCAATTTGCTATTAAGGCTTTTTTTAATGGTTATTATTTTTTAATTTTTTAAATTTTCATACTTTTATTTCACCATATAGAGCTTTTTTGTTATCATATAATAGTAAAAGGAGGTTATTATGTTTGATATTTTAATAATTGGAGCTGGGGTAGTAGGCGCTAATATAGCTAGGGAGCTTTCAAAATATAAGTTAGATATAGGCGTTATTGAAAAAGAACCTGACGTTTGTATGGGATCAAGTAAAGCAAATTCTGCTATTGTACATGGTGGTTATGCTGAAGATCATACAAAATTAAAAGGAAGAATTTGTTATAAGGGAAGAAAGAAATTTGAACAATTAAATAAAGAATTGGATTTTGGATATTATAAAACAGGATCTTTAGTATTATCTGATTCAGAAGAAGATTTGGACAGTTTAAAAAAACTAGAAGAAAATGGAATTAAAAATGGTTTAAATGATTTAAAAATAGTTAATAGAAAAGAAATTCAAAAAATGGAAAGCAATATTAATGAAAATTTCCAATACGCTTTATTTTGTGAAGGAGCCGGTATTTGCTCTCCTTTTGAATTTACTATAGCATTAATGGAAAATGCAATAGATAATGGTATACAGTTATTTTTAAATGAAGAAGTTATTAATATTGAAAAGAAAAATGATTATTTTAATGTTGTAACAAATGATGCAGAATATAGAAGTAGAATCCTTATAAATTCTGCTGGTTTAGGAGCAGAAAAAATTGCTAATATGCTAGGGGACTTTTCTTTTAATTTAAAATTTAGATCAGGACAATACTTTGTTTTTGATAAAAGTGAAGGAGAAAAAATCAATAAGGTGCTTTTTCAAATGCCTACAAAATTAGGTAAAGGGATTTTGGTTTCAAAAACAGTATATGGAAATTTAATAATAGGTCCTGATGCTTTAGATGAAAACACCGCTAATCTTAATACAGATTCAGATAGATTAAAAGAAATTTATAAAAAATCCTTACTAGTTACTGATAAAATTAATATTAATAAAATAATAAGGACATTCTCTGGCCTTAGAGCAATTTCAAATAATGATGATTTTATTATAGAGGAAAGCTCCATAAAAAACTTTATTAATGTAGCAGGGATTCAATCTCCAGGATTAACATCATCTCCTGCAATTGCAGAATATATAGTTGAAATTTTAAAAAACAAGGGCTTACCTTTAGAAAAAAACAAATCTTTTAATCCATATAGAAAAGGCTATGGTAACTATAATAAAGATAATATTAATAAAAATGATTTAGTATGTATTTGTGAAGAAAAAACAGAAGAAGAAATTATGGAATGTTTCAATAGACCAATACCAATTAATACAATCGATGCAATTAAGCGGAGAGTAAGAGCAGGTATGGGAATGTGTCAAGGAAGACGTTGTAAACCTAAAATTAAAGAAATACTTGAGAATAAAAATGTTAATTTAGACTATAGAACCGATATAGAAATAAAAAACATAGATAGAGTAGATAGATTTAAACTAATGAAGGAATTAAAGGAAATTAATTAATTGATATTATGAATAAAAATATAGTCTTATTTTTAAATGCAATAGGAATTTCAAATAAGAATATTTTAAAAGTTTTAGAGTTGTTTGATTCCTACAAAGATTTTAAAGAAAATTATAAAAAATTATATGAAGTAGACAATATTGATAAAAGAACAGTTAATAAAATAGTCAGTAATATTAACTTTAATATTAATGGTTATTTTGAAAGACTTAAGGAATTAAAAATTAATATTGCTTTTTACGGAGAGGATAACTATCCAAAAAATTTAAAGTATATTGATGATTATCCGTTAATTTTATATTATAAAGGAACTTTAATGAAAGAAGATTCATTAGGTATTTCTATTGTAGGTGCCAGAAAATGTACAAGTTATGGTTCTTGGGCATGTACTAAGATTGCAAACGAACTTTCATACTATAATATTCCAATTATTTCAGGTCTTGCATATGGGATAGATAAAATCGCTCATGAAGCTGCGTTAAAAAATAATAATAGAACAATAGCTGTTTTAGGAAATGGCATAGATATTATATATCCTAAAAACAATTATAAAATTTACAATGAAATTGTAAAAAATGGTGCAATAGTTACTGAATATCCATTAGGCACACAACCTTTAGGATATAATTTTCCATATAGGAATAGGATAATTTCCGGAATTGGACAGGGAGTAGTTGTTATTGAAGCAAAGGAAAAATCCGGAACTTTAATTACTGCAAATTATGCTGCTGAACAAGGAAAAGAAGTTTTCGCACTTCCAGGTAATATAAATAGCCTTTACAGTAAGGGCACTAATTTACTTATAAAAGATGGGGCTAAAATATTAATATCAATTGATGATATACTTGAAGAGATTGAATATAAGAGTATTACAAAAAATGAAAAAGATATTCAGTTTACAAGTAATGAAGAAAAACTTGTTTACAAGGAGTTGTTAAGGGAGCCTAAGAACGCTAATGAGCTATCTATTATAACTGGAATTAAAATAGATAATATTAATGTAGTCTTGACAATACTTGAGCTTAATGGTTATATTATTGAATTAAAAGGTGGAAAATTTTCCACAACTTAATTTATGAAAGGAAAATACAGTTGGCAAAAAATTTAGTAATAGTAGAGTCTCCAACTAAAGCTAAAACTATTGGAAAAATGCTAGGAAGCAATTATAAGGTAGTAGCTTCTGTTGGACACTTAAGAGATCTTCCTAAAAGCAAAATGGGAATCGATATAGAAAATAACTTTGAACCCCAATACATTAACGTTAGGGGAAAAGGTGACATAATAAAAGAATTAAAAAAACAAGCAAAGAAATCTGAAAAAATATATCTTGCTACAGACCCTGATAGAGAAGGGGAGGCTATTTCTTGGCATCTTAGTAATTTGCTAGAATTAGATCCTGATGAAAAAAATCGTGTTGAATTTAATGAGATTACAAAAGCTACTGTAAAAGAAGCTATTAAAAATCCAAGAAAAATAGATATGAATCTAGTAAATGCTCAACAAACTAGAAGAGTTTTAGATAGACTTGTTGGATATGAAATATCCCCAATACTTTGGAAAAAAGTAAAAAGTGGATTAAGTGCCGGTAGAGTACAATCAGTGGCCTTACGTCTACTATGTGAAAGAGAAGAGGAAATAAGGAAATTTGTTCCTAAAGAGTATTGGTCAATAGAAGCCACTCATATAAAAGATAAAATTGAATTTGAATCATCTTTTTACGGTGAGTTAGTTGAAGGAAAAGAAGTAAAAAAAGAATTAGAAAATATTGATGAAACAGACAGGATTATTGATTTACTAGATATTGATAATTTTGTAGTTACAAATATAAAAAAGACTAAGAAAAAAAGAAATCCATATCCTCCATATACTACAAGTACTTTACAACAGGATGCAAATAGAAAATTAGGTTTCTCTGCATCTAAAACCATGTCTGTTGCACAACAATTATATGAGGGTATTAATATTGGAAATGAAGGAAATGTTGGTTTAATTTCCTATATGAGAACCGATTCCACTAGAATTTCAAATGAAATTATTAAGGAAGCTTTAGCCTATATAAAAAATAAATATGGTAATGAATATGCTTCTAAAGGTAATAGTTATGGAAAAAATAAAAAAGGCTCTCAAGATGCACATGAAGCTGTAAGACCAAGTTCTATTATAAGAACACCTGAATCATTAAGGGATTATTTGAATAATGATCAGTATAAATTGTACAGACTTATTTGGAATAGAGTAGTTGCAAGTCAAATGACTCAATCTGAATATGAATCAACAAATTTAACTTTATTAAATAATAACTTTATTTTTAAAGCAAATGGTAATATTGAATTATTTAAAGGTTTTACTATTATTTACTCTATAGAAGATAAGAATATTCTATTACCAATTGTTGAAAAAAACGAGAAGATCAATACAAGTAAAATTGATAAAACTCAACATTTTACAAAACCTAAAGCAAGATTTACTGAAGCTTCTCTAGTAAAAACTTTAGAAGAAGATGGTATTGGAAGACCAAGTACTTACGCTTCTATAATAAGCAGTCTTTTAAAAAGAAATTATGTTAAATTGGACAAGAAGAAATTTTTTACTACAGAATTAGGTGAAAATGTTAATTCCTTTTTATTAAAATATTTTAGTGATATTATAAATAAGAAATTTACTGCTGAAATGGAAGATGAGTTAGACAAGATTGAAGAATATGATTTAGATTGGAAAAAGACCGTTTCTAAATTCTATGATAGTTTAGAAGAAAACTTAGAAAAGGCAAAATCAGATACTAATACCTATAAAGTTGAAGATAAAAAAATTGATGAGTTTTGCCCTGAGTGTGGTTCACAATTAGTAATAAAACATGGACGTAATGGGGAATTTATTGGTTGTTCAGGCTTTCCTAACTGTAAATATACCAAAGCTATAATTAAGGGAACTGGAGTCAAATGTCCTAAATGTGGTGGGGAAATAATAGAAAAAGTCTCTAAAAAAGGTAAGCTTTTTTATGGTTGTAGTAATTATCCAAATTGTGATTTTGCTGTATGGGATAAACCGATTAACGAAAAATGTCCTAAATGTCAATCAATCTTAGTTCATAAGAAAAATAGAAAAGTTGATGAAATTAAATGTTCTAATGAAAAATGTGACTATATAAAATAAATTTGTAAAAATAATACTTTTATGGTATTATACTTGAGGAATACGCACATTTACGGATTAATTAAGAGTTGCTTAATAGTACTTAATTAAGTTGAAGTAAATGGAGGTAAAAAAACAATGGAGGGATTTAATTAATGGCAGTAGTATCAATGAAAAGCCTGTTAGAAGCAGGTGTACATTTTGGACATCAAACTAGAAGATGGAATCCAAAAATGGAAAAATTTATTTTTACAGAAAGAAATGGAATCTATATTATAGATTTACAAAAAACTGTAAAACAAATTGAAGAAGCTTATAACTATATAAGAGATATAGTAGCAGATGGTGGTAAAGTATTATTTGTAGGTACAAAAAAACAAGCTCAAGAAGCTATAGAAACAGAAGCAAAAAGATCAGGTCAACCATTCGTTAGTCAAAGATGGTTAGGTGGAATGCTTACAAATTATAAAACTATAAAGAGTAGAATTAGACGTCTTCGTGAATTAGAAGAAATGGAAGAAAATGGCACATTTGCTGTTTTACCAAAAAAAGAAGTAATTCAATTAAGACATGAAAAAGATAGATTAGAAAAATTCTTAGGTGGAATAAAGGATATGAATGGCTTACCAGATGTTCTATTTGTTATTGATCCTAAGAAAGAAAAAATAGCAGTACATGAAGCACATATTTTAGGCATACCTGTAGTTGGAGTAGTAGATACAAATACAGATCCTGATGATGTAGATATTCCAATTCCTGGTAATGATGATGCTATAAGAGCTGTAAAATTAATTACAGGAGTTGTAGCAAATGCAGTAATTGAAGCTAATCAAGGTGCTCAACATGATGATGTTGAAGTTAAAGAAGAAACTCAAGAAACTGCTGAGGTAGAAGAAGTTACTGAAGAAGAAATTAAAGAAGCTTCAGAAGAAATTAACTCATAATTAAAATGGTAAGAGGAATTTATCTCTTACCTTTTGTTCTGATTTATTATAAATTTTAAGGGGGAATATTAATGGCTATAACAGCTGCAATGGTTAAAGAATTACGTGATAAAACTGGTGCTGGTATGATGGATGCAAAAAAAGCTTTACAAGAAGCTAATGAAGATATGGAAAAAGCAATGGAACTTTTAAGAGAAAAAGGACTTGCTGGTGCTTCTAAAAAAGCTGGTAGATTAGCTTCTGAAGGTTTAGTAGAAGCTTATATACATGGAGGTAGAATAGCTGCATTAGTTGAAGTTAACTCTGAAACTGATTTTGTTGCTAAAAACGATGAATTTAAACAATTTGTTAAAGATATTGCTATGCAAGTAGCTGCTTCATCTCCAAAATATGTTTCAAGAGAAGATGTACCAGAAGCAGAAGTAGCAAAGGAAAGAGAATTCTTAATTCATCAAGCTATGAACGAAAATGCTGCTAAGGGAATGGATCCTGAAAAATCTAAAATGATTGCAGAGAAAAAAGTAGAGGGAAGAATGGGTAAATTCTATGAAGAAATTTGTCTACTAGACCAAGCTTATATTAAAGACCCTAGTATAAATGTTCAAACTTTATTAAATAATCTTATTTCAAAAATTGGTGAAAATATTAAAATTCGTAGATTTATAAGATATGAAGTTGGAGAAGGTTTAGAGAAAAAAGAAGAAGACTTTGCTGAAGAAGTTGCTAAACAAATGGGTAAATAATTTTAATTAAATAAAACATAGAAAGTAGACATAAAATTATGTCTACTTTTTTATAATACGGTTTATAGAAAATATTTAATAAAATGAATTATACATAACATAATAAATCACAATAAAAAGTTAAATAATCTTCTATCTTAAATTTATATTATTTGTTTAAAACTGCATAAATCAGTTATTTCCTAAACTTATTTCTGTTGAAAAAGTAAGTTGTAAATGATATGATATTAAAGATAAAGATTTAATTTTAATTTAGAATAAGTTAACTATTCGTATTTATAAAAGATTAGTACGGGAGGAAAAATTTGGATTTAGCCTATAAAAGAGCAATAATAAAATTAAGTGGAGAAGCCCTATCAGGTGGCAAAGGTCATGGACTAGATGATGATGTTATAGATAATATATGTAAATCTATAAAGGAAGTACATGAATTAGGTTTAGAAATAGCAATTGTAGTTGGTGGGGGAAATTTTTGGAGAGGACGCTCATCTGAAAAAATAGACAGATCAACATCTGATAGTATGGGAATGTTAGGTACAGTAATTAATGCCCTAAGATTACAAGCATCACTAGAAAATTTAGGAGTTGATACAAGAGTTCAAACTGCAATTGAAATGAAGGCAGTAGCCGAACCATATATTAGGAGAAGAGCTATTAGACATATTGAAAAAAATAGAGTAGTCATCTTTGGAGCAGGTGCTGGCCTACCTTATTTTTCAACAGATACAACAGCGGCATTGAGAGCTGCTGAAATAAATGCAGATGTAATTTTACTAGGTAAAACAGGCACTGATGGAATTTATAATAAAGATCCTAATAAATATGATGATGCAGTTAAATTTAAAGAATTAACATATATAGATATACTTAACCAAGGCTTGGGTATAATGGACTCAACAGCAACTTCTTTATGTATGGATAATAAAATACCAGTAGTGGTTTTTGGAATTGATGATCCAAATAATTTAGTAAAAGTAGCTTGTGGAAATGATATTGGAACTAAAGTGAAAGGAGATTAATATGTATACCGATGTATTAAAAAACTTAGAAACAAAAATGCAAAAAACAATAAATGCTTATAAAGAGGATTTAAAAACAATTAGAGCTGGAAGAGCTAATCCTGCTTTATTAGATAATTTATCAATAGATTACTATGGAACACAAACTCCATTAAATCAAGTTTCTACTATTACAGTTGCTGAAGCAAGACTTTTAACAATCCAGCCATGGGATGTTTCAACTCTGTCAGCAATAGAAAAAAGTATATTACAATCAAACTTAGGAATAACTCCTTCAAATGACGGAAAAATTATTAGACTTCCTTTTCCAGCATTAACTGAAGAAAGAAGGAGAGATTTAGCGAAATTAGTTAGACAATATGCAGAAAACGCTAAAGTTGCTTTAAGAAATAGTAGAAGAGAAGCAATGGAAACAATAAAAAAATTAGAAAAAAATTCAGAAATATCTGAAGATGATTTAAGAACTGGTGAACAAGAAATCCAAGATATAATCAATAAGTATACTGCAGAAATTGATACAATTACAAAATCCAAAGAAGATGAATTAATGGAAATCTAGGAGAAAATATGCAAGAGAATTTACTTAACCAAATAGATTTAAATAATATACCTAAACATGTTGCAATTATTTTAGATGGTAATGGAAGATGGGCCAAGAAAAGATTTCTTCCAAGATTTAAAGGGCATCAAGAAGGTATGAAAAGAGTAGTTGAAATAGTAGAAGTTGCTAGTGATATTGGCATTAAATATTTAAGTGTTTATGCTTTTTCTACTGAGAACTGGAAAAGACCGGTGTTAGAAGTAAATTCTCTTATGGATTTATTAGTATATTATGTAGAAATACAATTAGATAGATTGAAAAAAAATAATGTTAGAGTTATTACTCTTGGAGATATATCAAAAATACCTGCTAAAGCTAAAAATGCTATTATTAAGGCTTGTAACGAAACAAGTTCTAATACGGGAATGGTTTTAAATATTGCTTTAAATTATGGTGGCAGGGACGATATTATTAATGCTACAAAAAATATTATTAAAGATTTAGAATTAGAAAAAATTAATTTAGATAATCTTAATGAAGATATTTTTAAAAATTATTTATATACAAAAAATCAACCAGATGTTGATTTGCTTATACGTTCAGGTGGAGAAAAACGACTTAGTAATTTTCTATTATATCAAACAGCCTATGCTGAATTATATTTTACTGATTGTCTATGGCCTGATTTTAAAGAAGAAGAATTATTTAAATCTATTATAGATTATCAAAATCGTAATAGAAGGTTTGGAGGAGTATAATGAAAAATTTAATTATTAGAGCTTTAACAGGAATTGTGTTAGTAGCGGTCTTAATTGGTTTTACTATACTAGGAAAAACCTACTTATTATTTTTATCTGCTTTTTTATCTTTAGTGGGCATTTATGAGTTCTTTAATATTATGAAAAAATTAGAATATAAACCTAACTATTTGTTAGCGTTTATTTTTTCTTTACTACTGCTGTTAACTGTATATTTTGGATATACAAATATAGAAAGTAGTATAATATTAGTTTATACATTATTTGTAATGATAATGATGACTTTTTTTGATTTATTTGATCATAAGACAGCCTTTCTACAAATTTTTGTAGTAACCTATATTACATTATCCTTTAGTAGACTTATACTACTGTCTGGTTCTGTGCTAATATGGTTAGTATATATTACTTCATGGGGAACAGATACTTTTGCATATTTAGTTGGCTCTGTTTTCGGGAAACATAAATTAATTGAAAAATTAAGTCCAAAAAAATCTATAGAAGGTGCAATTGGTGGAGTTATAGGAGCTGCTATTTTAACTTACATATTTGCCATAGTTTTTAAACTAGATAATAAGATGCAATTGATTATAATTGCTTCTATTGGTTCAGTAATATCTCAAATAGGTGACTTGTGTGCATCTAAATTTAAAAGATTATCAGATACTAAAGATTATGGCACAATATTTTTAGGACATGGAGGAGTATTAGATCGTTTTGATAGTGTATTATTTACTGCTCCATATATATATTTAATATATTCGTTTTTATAATGAATATCTGGAGGTTTAATGATAACAATAGTAATAGCAATAGCAGTATTTTTAGTAGTGGTTTTTTGGCATGAATTAGGACATTTTTTTGTTGCCGTAAAATCAGGAATTAAAGTAAATGAATTTTCTGTAGGAATGGGTCCGAAGTTACTTCAAAAGAAAAAAAATAATATTAAATATTCTTTAAGGGCTTTACCATTAGGGGGCTATGTTGCAATTGAAGGAGAAGATGAAGATTCAAAAGATCCAAAAGCCTTTAATAATGCAAAAGCAAGTAAAAGACTAGCTGTAATTGTAGCTGGTGTTATAATGAACTTTATTCTCGGTTTTGTAATTTTATTTTTTGTAAACATGTTTGCTCAACCAAATATAAGTTTTATAGTTGAGAATAGTCCTGCAGAGAAAGCTGGGCTTAAGGCAAATGATATTATTTTAGAAATCAATGAAAAAAAAGTAAAGAATTCAGATGATATTACAAAATATATTTCAGAATCAAATGGAGAAGAAATATATTTATTAATAAGGTCTGAAAATAAGGAAAAAGAAATTAAAGTAACTCCTTCTAAAGATGAAAGTGGGAAGTATCTGATTGGTATTCAAATAGGAAGGACTTTCAGTACAGATAACATTTCTATATTACAAGGATTTACAGGTGCTGCTAAAGATTTTAAATTTTATTCAACAGCAATAATAGATGCACTTTATAAATTAATAACAGGAAGACTATCTCTCGATAATTTAGCTGGTCCTGTAGGTACTGTTGTTTTAATTGGTGATTCTGCCAGAAAAGGTGCAATGACCTTTTTTAATCTAGTAGCAATGCTTTCTATTAATTTAGGAGTTTTTAATATTATGCCCTTTCCTGCATTAGATGGTGGTCGTGCGGTATTAATAATTATTGAAATATTAACCGGTAAAAAGTTACCAGCAGAAAAAGAAGGAATGCTAAATTTTGTTGGATTAGTATTACTTTTAGCACTTATTGTTGTAGTAACTTTCAAAGATGTAGTTGCTTTATTTTAAGAGGTAAAAATGAAAAGAAAATTAACAAAACAAATTTTTGTAGGTGATGTCCCTGTTGGAGGTTCATCACCTATTACTGTTCAATCTATGACTAACACAATAACTAAAGATATAGACTCAACAGTAAAGCAAATTTTATTATTAGAAAAAAATGGCTGTGATATTTCCAGATCAGCAATTAATGACTTAGAAGATGCAAAAGCAATTTCTATTATTAAAAGTAAAACCAATATTCCTTTTATTGCCGATATTCAATTCGATTATAAATTAGCAATCGCAGCAGTTGAAAATGGAGCTGATTGTTTAAGAATTAATCCAGGCAATATTGGAAACAAGGACAGGGTTAGAGAAGTTACCCATTGTTGTGAAGAATATAATGTTCCTATACGAATTGGAGTAAATTCAGGCTCGCTACATCAAAAATACTTAGATAAGTATAAAGGTGTTAATTCTGATTCTATTGTTTATAGTGCTTTAGATGAGGTAAACTTTATAGAATCCTTAGGTTTTTATAATATGAAACTGTCCTTGAAGTCCAGTGATGTAAATATGAGTATTGAATCATATAAAAAGATTTCAGAATTAACGGATTATCCACTGCATCTAGGAATTACTGAAGCTGGACCTTCTTATGTTGGAACAATAAAATCAGCTGTTGGTATTGGAAGTTTATTAAGTCAAGGTATTGGTGATACTATTAGGGTTTCCTTAACAAGTGCACCAGAAGAAGAAGTTCGTGTAGGAAAAGAAATTTTAAAAGCTTTAAAACTTAGAACAGAAGGTATTAATATAATTTCCTGCCCAACTTGTGCAAGAACAAAGATTGATTTAATAAGTATTGTAAAAGAAGCTGAAAACTACCTAAATAATATTAATAAAAATTTAACTGTTGCTATTATGGGCTGTGTTGTAAATGGTCCTGGAGAAGCAAAAGAAGCTGACATTGGTATAGCTGGAGGCAATGGTCAAGGATTAATATTTAAAAAAGGGAAAATTATTAAGAAAGTTGAAGAAAAAAAATTATTAGAAGAATTAATTGTAGAAATAGAAAAAATGTAATAGAAGGTAAATATGGAATCAAAATTTAATACTTTACTAGACAAATTAAAAATCAACAATTGTTTAAATTGCGAGCCTGTTATTTTAAAGATTAATTATAATCAGAAAAAAGACGAAATTAGTTTTTTATTTTCAGAAGTTGAAAATATTGATGATAAAAATGAAATAAAAAATATTTTAAAGAAAATTTTACCAAATCTTTCTACTATTAAAGTTGAATTTGAAGAAGCTAAAGTTAATAATACAAATATTAATGTTGAAGAGCTGGTTTTTAATTTTTTAAAAAATAATAATATTAATGTAAATAAATCCGATATATATTTAATTGGTGAATCAATAAATATTTATTGTGAAGAAAAATATAAAAAATTATTATCTGAAAATAAGGTTGAAAATTTACTATTAGAAAGCGTTAATAAATACGACGATAAGTATACTAATGTTTTGATTAATACTTTGAAAAATGAAGATATTTCTCAACAGCATTTATCTTTAGTTAAATCTAAAGAAAAGAAGGTTAGTAAAGAATTTATTTCAAAAATTAATAGTGAACAAAACTGTAATTCAAATGATACAAATAACGATAAAAAAATAGATAAGAAAAATAGATATGGTAGAAAAATCACTAGTCCTATAACACCAATAAAGGATTTAGGTGATAATTGGGATTATATTTGTGTAGCTGGAGAGGTTATAGATTTAAATAAAGTAGTTACTAAAAAAAATGACTATGTAATACTTTCTTACGACATAAGCGACTATACTTCAACAGTAACCTGCAAAACTTTTTTTACAACAAAAAAATATAGTGAATTCGAAGATTTAATAACAGTTGGAGCAAGTTTAAAAGTTGAAGGTAAATATACCTATGATAACTTTGCTAAATCAAATGTAATTAATGTTAATAGTATTGAACCTTTTAAGATGAATAAAAAAACAGACGATTCTAGTGAAAAAAGAGTTGAATTACACCTTTTTACACAAATGAGTGCATTAGATGGATTTGTAAAAGTTAAAGAGCTTATGAAGCTTTTAAATAGTTGGGGGCATACTGCTGTTGGTATAACAGATAAGGGTGTTGTTCAATCTTACCCTGAAGTTGATCAATGTGCTAAAGAGAACTGCATTAAACCCCTATATGGTATTGATGCAAAATTCCTTAAAAATAAACTTAGAATTCTTACGGACTTCCATAATAAATTCAATAATGAGGAATTTGTAGTTTTTGACATTGAAACTACAGGATTTTCAAGGATAAATGATAAAATTATTGAAATAGGTGCTGTAAAAGTTAAAAAGAATAAAATAGTAGAAAAATATAATCAATTAATAAATCCTAATATTACAATTCCTGAAAAAATTATTGAATTAACAGGAATAACTAATAGTATGGTAGCTCATGAACCTAATATCGATAAAGTTCTTCCTGAATTTATGGATTTTGTTGGAAACTCAACACTAGTTGCCCATAATGCAGATTTTGATGTTGGTTTCATACGAGAAAATTGTAGATTGCAAAATATTCAATTTGAAAATGCCTATATTGATACAGTTGCATTATCTAGGTCTGTCTTTCCTGAATTGAAGAAACATAAATTAAATGTTATAGCAAAACATTTAAATATTTCTCTTGAAAATCATCATAGAGCTTGTGATGATGCACAAGCTACAGCAGAGATTTTTCTAGAAATCATAAAAAAACTAAAGGAACAAAATATAAGTTTTAATGAAGATATAAATAATCTAAATACAGAATGGTCAATTTATAAAAACGAATCTTTTAATGGGGTAATATATGCAAAAAATCCTACTGGTTTAAAAAATCTTTATAAATTGGTTTCTGAGTCAAGCTTAAACTATTTCAATAGATCTCCTGGCATACCGGAATTTCTTTTTGAAGAATATAAAGAAGGTCTTATAATAGGAAGCGGAAATCATAATGGTGAATTATTTAAAGCTATTATGAAGGATTATCCAGACTTTGTAATTGAAGAAATTGCAACTAAGTTTGATTTTCTTGAAGTTCAACCTCCTGAAAACTATGGAAAATTAATTCATGAAGGTGAAATTAAAGATATAAATCAAGTAAAAAAATATATAGAAAAAATATGTAGTATTGGCGAGAAATATAATATTCCTGTAGTGGCAACAGGAGATGTACATTATATTTATCCAGAAGATTATATTTTAAGGAATATTGTTAAATTCTCTCAACCACTTGCAAAGCATGAAAGGGAATTTAAACCGACTCTATATTTAAGAACAACAGAAGAAATGTTAAATTCCTTTGATTTTTTAGGCAGGAAAAAAGCTAAAGAAATAGTAATAAAAAATACAAATTTAATAAAGGATTTAATTGAAGAATTTAAACCTATACCAGACGGAACATTTCCACCGGTTATAGAAGGATCTGATAAAGAACTTAGAGATATTACCTATAATAAAGCAATTTCTTTATATGGCGACCCAATACCTGAATACGTTAAGGCCCGTTTAGATAAAGAACTAGACTCGATTATTTCAAATGGTTATGCGGTCTTATTTATAATAGCGCAAAAACTTGTGTGGAAATCAAATGATGATGGATATTTAGTAGGATCTAGAGGATCTGTTGGCTCTTCTTTCGCTGCAACTATGGCAGGTATTACGGAAGTTAATCCATTGTTACCACATTATAGATGTCCTAAATGTAAGCATAGTGAATTTATTGATGACATTAATATAGGTTCAGGTATAGATTTACCTGATAAAATTTGTCCTGTTTGTGGAACAAAATATATTAAAGATGGCCATAATATACCTTTTGAAGTGTTCCTTGGCTTTGAAGGAGATAAGGAACCGGATATAGATTTAAACTTTGCAGGAGAATATCAGCCTATTGTTCATAAATACACTGAAGAACTTTTTGGTTCAGATAAGGTATTTAGAGCAGGAACTATTGGTACTATTGCTGATAATACCGCCTATGGCTATATACAGAAATATATAGAAGAAAATGATTTAAATATTCCTAATGCTGAATTAAAAAGATTGCAAAGGGGAATCGTAGGAATAAAAAGAACTTCAGGACAACATCCTGGTGGAGTCATGATAGTTCCTCAAGATAAGGAAATATATGATTTTTGTCCAGTTCAACATCCTGCTGATGATATGAATTCCGATATTATTACTACCCACTTTAACTATAATGCAATTAGTGGTAGGATTTTAAAATTGGATTTACTTGGCCATGATGTTCCTTCAATAATTAAAATGTTAAGTGATATTACAGGTATAGATCCTCTTAACATTCCTTTTGATGATGAAGAAACAATGAGCATTTTCAGATCTAATGACGCCTTAAACTTTACTGAAGATTATGATTATACGCCAGTTGGAACTTTAGGTATTCCAGAATTTGGTACTAAATTTGTTAGACAAATGTTGGTAGAAACTGAGCCAACAACTATATCAGAATTGTTTAGAATATCTGGTTTGTCACATGGTACTAATGTTTGGACTAATAATGCCCAAGATTTAGTTAGGGATAATATTGCGTCTCTTAAGGAAGTAATTTGTACAAGAGATGATATTATGACTTATTTAATACAAAAAGGACTAGAAAACAAAAGATCTTTTAAAATTATGGAAACTGTTCGTAAAGGACGTTTACTTGATGAAGAAACAGAGGATTACATGAGACAATTCGATGTACCTGAATGGTATATTGATTCCTGTAGAAAAATTGAGTATATGTTTCCTAAAGCCCATGCTGTAGCTTATGTTTTAATGAGTTATCGTATAGCATATTTTAAAGTTCATTATCCTGAAGCTTTTTATTCAACTTTCTTTACTACAAAAATTGCAGATTATCCTGGACAAATTATTTATGAAGGACTAGATGCAATTAGAAAAAAAATTAATGAAATTAAAGAGCTTGGATATTCAGCTACGGCAAAAGACAATAGTACATTAACAGTATTAGAAGTAGCAGAGGAAATGTATTGTAGGGGAATAAAAGCTAGTCCTGTTAGCTTTGAAAAATCAGATAAATTGAAATTTAAAGTTTTGGAAAAAGGAAGTATTCAACCTCCTTTTAGAGGACTTGAAGGAGTATCAGATGCTCATTCAATAGCAATATACGACGAATATAATAAAAATGAATTTCTTTCTATTCAAGATTTAGTAAAAAGAACTAAAATTAATAAAGTTGCTGTAGAGTCTTTAAGAAACCACGGAGTATTACAGGGGTTACCAGAGTCTAACCAGTTGAGCTTCTTATAAAAAGATGTTGTAATTTCAACATCTTTTTATTTAATTATGTACTATTTCTATGCTATAATTGAATAGAATATACAAGAGGAGAATATATGAAAAATACTAAATTTGAATTTGAAGTTACAAACCAAGAATTTGTAAATATATTATTTGACAATTTAGAAGAAAAAATTAAGTTAATAGAAAAAGAATTAAATGTTAAATTATCTTTATATGGAAATGGTGTTAAAATAGTTGGAAATAATAATTATGCTAGTGCTGCTTATAATTTATTAATTGAATTATATGAGCTATTTGAAAAAGATGGCAATATTACAGAACAACAAATCAGGTATTTGATCAATATGATAAAAAAGGGTAAAAATGGAATTTCTCAAACCCTTCTTAACTATATAATTTGTACAACAGCAAGAGGAAAACCAATTAAACCAAAAACTTTAGGACAAAAACAATATATAGATTATATTTTAAATAATGATATTGTATTTGGAGTTGGTCCAGCCGGTACAGGAAAAACATATTTAGCCATGGCTATGGCAATTAGAGCTTTCAAAAACAATGAGGTAGATAGAATAGTGCTTACTAGGCCTGCCGTAGAAGCAGGGGAGAGTTTGGGTTTTTTACCAGGGGATTTACAAGAGAAAATAGATCCTTACTTAAGACCTATATACGATGCCTTATTTGAAATACTTGGTTATGAACAATATTTAAAACTAGTTGAAAAGGGCTTAATAGAAGTTGCCCCTTTAGCATATATGAGGGGGAGAACATTAGATAATGCCTATATAGTTTTAGATGAAGCTCAAAACACTACAAATGAACAGATGAAAATGTTCTTAACTAGAATTGGTTACGGTTCTAAAGCCATTATAACAGGAGATATAACTCAGATAGATTTACCTAGAGGAAAAAAATCAGGATTAAAGAATGCTAGTAATATTTTACGTAATATAGAGGGAATCGCATTTATGGATTTTGAATCTACAGATATAGTAAGACATCCTCTAGTACAAAAAATTATAAATGCTTATGAGAAATTTGATTTAAAGGAAAATAAAGATGGAAATTTTAATAAACAACAAACAAAATAAATTAACACTTTCCGATGATTTAATTTCAAATATAAAAAAAGCAATTCTAACTTGTTTAGAAATTGAAAAATACTCTACTAATGTCGAGGTGTCACTATCTTTTGTTGATAATGATGAAATTCAACAGATTAATAAGGACTTTCGTAATATTGATACCCCAACAGATGTATTGTCCTTCCCTTTAGATATTGATTTTTTTATTGAAAATATAAATATTCCCTTAGGTGATATTATTATTTCGACTGAAAAAGCCAAGGAACAATCTTTAGATTTTGGACATAGCTTAGAAAGAGAAATTATCTACCTAGTAGTTCACTCCATGTTTCATCTACTAGGATATGATCATATAGAAGATAAAGATGCAGTTATAATGCGAGGGAAAGAAAAGGAAGCTATTAGAAAAATAGGAATTTTTAGAAATGAAAAATAACAAGAACTTTAAAAACAATAATATAATAGAGAGTTTTAATCATGCAATTGATGGTTTAATATATGCTTTTAAAAATGAAAATAATTTTAAACGTCATGTATTTATGGCTATAGTTGTAGCACTACTAAGTCTTTTTTTTAATTTAACAAGATTAGAAATGGCTCTTTTATGTATTACTATTACTTTGGTTATTTTAGCAGAATTATTAAATACCACTATTGAAAAAATTGTAGATTTAATATATGAATACTATGAGCCTAGAGCTAAAATTGCTAAAGACGTAGGAGCAGGTGCCGTTTTAGTAACAGCTCTAAATTCTTTATTTGTAGGATATTTTATATTTTACGATAGAATTATACGTATTACTGAAATAGGTGTATTTAAAATAAAAAAATCACCAGTACACTTAACTTTTATTGCTTTAGTAATTGTAATATTAATAACTCTAATATTAAAAAGTACTTTTTACAAAGGAAAGGGAACTCATCTCCAAGGAGGGACAGTAAGTGGACACTCAGCTTTAGCTTTTTGTTTAGCAACTATTATTGTTTTTTTAGCGAATAATACCTTAGTTTCTATTTTAAGTTATTTACTAGCTTTTCTAGTAGCTGAGTCAAGAGTAGAAGGTAAAATTCATAGCCTTTCCGAAGTAATATTTGGTGGAATTACAGGATTTTTAATAGCTACTATTATATTTAAACTATTAGCGGGATTATAATTATGGAAATAAAAAAACTTATTCAATTAGCTTGTCAAGCAAGACAATTAGCATATGTTCCTTATTCTAAATTTAAAGTGGGGGCTGCTGTCGTTACAGAAGATAATAATATTTATACTGGATGTAATATAGAAAATGCTGCTTACTCTCCTTCTATTTGTGCTGAAAGAACAGCTATATTTAAGGCAATTAGCGAAGGAGAAAGTAAAATCAAATTAATTGTCGTAGTAGGATCTAGTGATTTCACTTTTCCTTGTGGGGTATGCAGGCAGGTTATAAAGGAATTTGCAACGAAAGAGTGTAGAATAATTGTTGCCAATAATGAAATAGAATATAAAATATTTACTTTGGATGAGCTATTACCTTATAGCTTTGGACCAGAGGATTTAAGGAGATAAAAATGTTTAAATCTGGATTTATAACAGTACTTGGAAGGTCAAATGTAGGAAAATCTACATTTTTAAATCATATTATGGGGGAAAAATTATCAATAATTTCCAATAAGCCACAAACGACAAGAGATAAAATTAAGATGATATATACAACTGAAAATATGCAGTGTATTTTTTTAGATACTCCTGGTATACAAAAACCTAAAAATAAATTAGGGGAATATATGTTAAAAGTATCAAAAGAAAGTTTAAACGATGCCGATATTGTGACTTATATAGTTGACAATAGTAAAATTATTGGAGAAAATGAAGAATATATTTTAAATTTTTTAAAAAATATAGAAACTCCAATTATATTAGTTATTAATAAAATAGATTTATTAAATAAAGAAGATTTAGAAGAGGTTATTACCCTATATAAAGAATATGACATTTTCAAAAAAATAATTACTGTTTCTGCAGTAAGTGGCAAAAACATAGATGAATATTTTAATGCAGTGTATGAACTTTTACCTGAAGGTCCTATGTACTATGACGAAGATGAAATTACAGACCAACCAGTTAAAAAAATTGTTTCTGAAATAATTAGAGAAAAAGCCCTAATTTATTTAAGTGAAGAAATACCACATGGTATAAATGTCGTTGTTGATAGTTTAAAACATAGAACAGAAAAAAATATATACGATATTTATGCTACTATTATAGTTGAAAAAAAATCTCATAAGGGAATGGTTATAGGTAAAAATGGGAAAATGATAAAAAAAATTGGTACTGATGCTAGAATAGATATTGAAAATTTTCTTGAAAGTAAAATTAATTTAAAATTATGGGTGAAAATTGATCCTGATTGGAGGAATGTAAATTCTAGATTGTCAGAATATGGATATAAATAATGCAAAATAATGAAACAAGAGCAATTGTACTAAATTCTTTTGATATAAAAGAAAGAAATAAAATCATTAAGGTTTTTTCAAAGGATTTTGGTAGAATTGATCTAATTTATAAGGACAATAAATATAATTCATTAAATAACTCTAGTCAATTAGACTTATTTAGCGAAGTATTTTTAAATATATATGTTTCAAAAGAATATGTATATTTAATTGATTTTGAACTTATTTCAACTAGATATAATTTAAGAAAAAACAATTTAAAAATACTATATGGTAATATTATTATTGAAATATTAGAAAAAGTTTTTCCAATGTACTTTGTTGAAGATAAAATCTATGATTTAACATCGAAAGTATTGGATAACTTAGAGAAAAAAAATAATAATAGTTATTTGCTTATATTGGCGTATATATTAAAGTTTTTAGCTTATTCTGGATATAAATTAGACTTTACAAAATGTACCAATTGTGGCGATACTAAATCTAAAAAATATTATTTTTCTTCTAAAGAAGGAGTTTTATTTTGTTATAATTGTACAAAAGGTTATAATATGTATGAATTGAATTCTTCACAAATCGTACTTATGAATAAATTATTGTATTCTAGGATTGATTCTATTCCTGATACAGAATATGAAGACAATTTATTCTTATTAAGGATTTTGATAGATAGCATAAAAAATATTTTCGAAATTAATAAATTTAATGCTTTAAATTTTATTAATTTATATAGGAAAGGTTCATATGGACAATAAAGTTTTAATTGAAATAGGAATAAAAAATTTACCGTATAATTTATACGATGTTGTTATTAGAAATTTAAAAGAAGAACTAAATAAAAATCTTGAAATAAATAATATTGATTATAATGAGGTAAAGTTTAATTATAGTAAAAATAGAATTTTATTTTCTTTTATTATTGCTAATACCATAGATGTAAATAACAATAAAATTTCAAAAATTATTATAGATTCATTAAACAAACTTTTCATTCCTATAAAAGATTTAGAAATTTCATATTTTTTAAAGGATTATATAATATGGATTCAGGGAATGAAAGATGATATATTTTTAGACTTTACAGATTTTAATATTTCTAATGAAGTCGATAGTAATATAACATTTTATAAAATGGTTTCTATTAACGAGTATATTGACCTATTAAGAGAAAATAATATAATTTTAGAAAATGATGTTCGGAGAAATTATTTTATTACAAAAGCAAATAAATTGGCTAAGGAATATGGTGGAGTATTATTTGATTCAAATTATTTAATTGAAAAATATATTAATTCATATAATTTACCTTATCCAATTTTAAAAAATTTCGATAATAAATTACTAGAATATCCACAAAAATTATTAGTGGCAATTCTATTGGACATTTGTAATGTTTTTCCAGTAGTAAATGAAAAAAATACATTATTACCATATTTTATTTTCTCAGTTGAAAAACATGATATTGATGATGAAAATAAAATTAGTAATATTCATTTAGATAAAATTAATGTTTTATTGGAAGTTTTAAAAAAATATGAAAAAACAATGGAATTTAGTTATGAATACTATCTAGATAAAATGAAAAATACTAAATTACCTATGGAAATAGGAACAGTATACGATGAAACCTTAAGAATTAAATCCTTTGCTAAAATATTAGGTTCTTATTTAAAAGTAGGAGAAAACACTATAAATAACATTGAACAAGAGGCAGATATTTGTAAATTGGATCTTGCGACGGATATTGTAAAAGAAATGCCTGCCTTAAAAGGAATTATTGGATATTTATATGCCAAAGAAAATGGCTTTAATGATATAGTTTCTAACGCAATGTATATGTATTATAGACCTAGATTTTTTTATGATAAAATGCCCGATACTACTTCGGCTAAAATACTTAGCATTGCAGATAAGTTAGATTCAATTGCTAATGTTTTTATTTACAATACTTTAAATATGAAAGATAATTTATATCAAACGACTGATATTAGGAGAAAAGCAAGTGGGGTTATAAATATAATCATAGACAATAAGTGGGATTTAAATCTTTCAGTTATCATTAATGATTTAATATATACCTATATAAAATATAATAATATAGTAGTGGATTATGAAGTTCTTAAAAATGAAATTAAAAGTTTTATTTTGTCAAAATATAGAGAAGAACTTATTAATAAAAATTTCCAATACAAGTCAATAGATAATTTAATAAAAAATATCCAGATAATATTTCAAAAATTCATGAAATATTAACAAAAGGAGAAGAAGATGAGTAATAAAAATTTAATAATAGTGTCTGATTCTACCGGCGAAACAGCTATTCAAATGACAAATGCCATAAAGGTACACTTTGATTTAGAAGGGGTAAGTATATTAAGGTATCCTGATATTTTAACTTATGAAGAAATAGATGAAATGTTTAATGAATTAACAGGAGAAAATTTAATTTATTCAACAATTATAAGAGAAGATATCTTAGAATATCTAAAAGAAAAGGCTGCTGAAAGAAATTATACTGTAGTAGACCTATTTGAAGTTCCTTTAACTGCAGCTGAAAAATTCTTTAATCAAAAAGCCAAACGAGAAGTAGGTTTAACCAGAACCTTAAGTGAAGATTATTTTGAAAAAATTGAAGCACTTGATTTTGCTATGAAGTATGATGATGGTAAAGACCCTCGTGGTATAAAATTAGCTGATATAGTTCTAATAGGTATATCTAGAACTTCAAAAACGCCATTGTCTCTTAATCTAGCATTTAAAAATTATAAGGTGTGTAATATTCCTTTAGTACCGGAAATTAATCCACCTGAGGAATTATTTCAAGTAGATCCAAAAAAAATAATTGGACTAATAATAAATAAAGACAAATTAAATGAAATAAGAAATGAAAGATTAAGATTAATGGGCATTATGTCAGGTGGTGAGTATTCATCAGAAAATAGAATTTTAAATGAATTGAGCTTTGCCTTAGATTTATATGAAAAAATCGGTTGTAGAGTTATTGATGTAACTACAAAAACCATTGAAGAAACAACATCCGATATAATTACAATAATTGATCAGAATAGAAATACAAATTAATAGGAGAAATAATGACGGAAGAAGTAAAGAAAAAAAGTATATTTAAAAAGTTATTAATTGCCATTTTATTTTTATTGGTTTTAGTGTATTTAGCTGGTATATATGTATTTTCAAAATACACCTACCCAAATACCTATTTAAACGATAATAAAGTTCCTTTTAAACAAATAGATACTTTATTTTCCAATATAGCCTTAGATAAAATTAAAATTTATGCTAAAGATAATGAAGAATATATTTTAGATCCTACAGAACTAAATTTTGTTGCTGACTATAAAGAGAATACGGAGATAAAACAAAATTCATTTATTTGGCCAATTGAAATATTTTCCAAGCATGAATATATTAACCCTGTAGAAAAAGCGGTAAATACAGAAAATTTAAACTCTTGGATAAAAGATTCGGACCTAACTAAAAACATGAAGGAGCCGATTAATGCAGAAATTATTAAAGAAAATAACAATTATATTATTAAAGAAGAAGAGTTAGGAAATACCTTAGATATAGAAAAGCTATATAGTACTATTGAAAGTTCCTATTTAAACTCTATTAATGAAATAACCTTAAAAGATGAATATGTTAAGCCAACAGTATTTAAAAAAGATTTAGAGGAAAGAACAGAATTTCTAAATAAGTTGTTAGAAAGAAATCTTTCCATAAAAATCCATGATGATTCATTAATAAAGTTAGAGGATATGGAAATCTTCATTAACGAAAATGAAGCCAAACTAGACTATGAAAAAGTAAAAAATTACGTTATAGAATTAAAAAATAAATATGATAATCTTAATAAAGAAAGAAAATTTACAACATATGCCGGTAGTGAGGTAACTGTTCCTGGCGGGAATTATGGGATACAAATAAATTTAGAAAAAAGTACAGATGCTATTTTCAATGCCTTATCAGAAGGAGATTCAGAAGTAGTTGATTTAGTTTATACTCATAAATCCCCAAATAATGGAGAAATTGGAAATACCTATGTAGAAATTAGTATTGCAGATCAAAGAATGATATTTTATAAAGATGGAAATGTAATTGTAGATACTCCTGTAGTTACCGGCCAACCTAACGGTGTTTATGATACACCTAAAGGAGTTTGGAATGTTTGGATTAAGGAAAGAAATAGATTCCTACGTGGTAGTAATTTAGATGGAAGTAAATATGAAAGTTGGGTTCAATACTGGTTACAAATCGATTATACAGGTGTAGGAATACATGATGCTTATTGGCAAAATGGAAATTTTGGAGGACAAAGATACAAAACAAGAGCAGGTAGTCATGGTTGTATTAACACTCCTTTAGGAGAAGTTAGTAAACTTTATGATAATATTGAAAAAGGTACTCCGGTAATAATATATTAGCTAAAAGGTGATTTTCAAATCACCTTTTTCTATTTCTAGTACATAATTTTCTAGTTCATATAATAATAAACATATATAAAGTAAGATAGTAATATTTAAAAAGTTACAAATTTAACTTTTTTGTAATACTTTTGTAACTAATTTGTAACTTTCATTGACTTCTGAACTATAGTCTATTAGAATTTATAATAGTGTACAACTTGGGAGGATACTAAATTATGAATAAGAAGAAATTAGGTGCATCACTAGGCTTTGTATCTTTAATAGCTTTAGGAGTAGTTGGTTTAAGTAATGAAACTTTAAGTGATGTTTTAAAGTCAGCACCTAAAAATTATGTAGAGAGTATTTCAGACTATAAAGAAGAAGATATTAATAAAATAATAGATAATAATAAAAATAATAAAAAAGAAAATATAGAAACTATAAAACTAGCATTAGATAATACTATTTATGAAGTTTCTAAAAAGGATAATTCAGCAAATGTTCAAGAAGAACAAACTTCACAAATAAGTAATGCTTCAAATGAAAATAACTCTACTGTAGTTCAAAATCCAGTAGAAACAAAAGCAATAGAAGAAAGCAACATCTCTCTTTCTGGAGAAAAAACTGTAGATACTTCTAAAACAACTAATTCTGAAAATGCTAATTCAAATGTAGATAATAATTCTAATATTGAAAGTAATGTTAATTCAGAAGTAGAAACTGTAGTTGTTAATGAAAATGAAAGTTCGTTATCAGATGAAAATACAACAGTTAGTACTCCGAAAATTGAAACTAACGAAGCAAAGGTTATTGAATTACCTGTAGAAGGTTGGATTTCACATAATTTAAATGTACGTTCCAGTGCAAAAATTGATGCTGAAAATATAATAGGTACATTAACTGTAGGGTCTAAAATTTCAGGCACTGAATCAAATGGTTGGGTTAAAATAGAGTTTGAAGGTAAAGAAGGATATGTTTCTAGAGACTATATTTCTAATACAGAAATAAAGGCTCCAGAAAAAGAAGAAACCCCTGCACCAGAAACTCCAGAAAATAGTCCTAATACTGAAGAAGAACAAAATGATACAGGAAATACATTAACTGGTTGGGTTAAAAGTCCTTTAAATTTAAGAGAAAATAATAACACTAGTTCTAAAGTTTTAACGGTAATACCTGCTGGTACTAAAGTTACCGGTACTGAATCAAATGGTTGGGTTAAAATCTCTTATAACGGATTAACTGGTTATATCGCTAAGTCATATATATCAGATACTGAAATAAAAAATGAAGAAAATAATAAAGAAACAAATACTGATGAAACTGTAGAAACAGATTCTAGTACAATAAACAAAATAGTAAATAGCGCTTATGGTTATGTAGGATCTAGATATGTATACGGCTCTGCAGATCCAAGTACAGGATTTGACTGCTCAGGACTAACATATTATCTTTATAAAACACATGCAGGTATAACTTTACACAGAAATTCTGCTGCACAAGCATCTAACGGCTATCAAGTATCAAAATCCAATCTAAAACCTGGAGATTTATTATTCTTCGCTACTTCTGGCGGAAAGAATATAAGTCACGTTGGGATTTATGTTGGAAACGGAAAAATGGTACATGCTTCTACTCCTGCAACAGGAGTTAAAGTAGATGATATTAATTCCAATTATTATGTTAATAACTATGTAACAGCAAGAAGAATAATAGACTAAATAATTTGGCTCTTTGTCAAATAGTGTTGATGAAGAAAATAATAATATTTGCGGTTCAAGCTAAGAAGCTTGAGCCGCTATTTCATTTTCAAAACCTTTAAACTTAAACTTATGAAAACATAACATAATCCTT